>CAZMCI010000015.1:7666-24510 GCA_964564905.1 Hadarchaeota archaeon (SeqCode)
TTTGAAGTCAGGGAATGCGCGGTAGAGACGTTGCAAGTGCTCGACACACGGCGCGAACACCGAGAGATATCCGCCTGGTTTTAGCGCTCGTTCGGCGTGTGGCAGGACACGTTCCGGTTGTGGGATATCCAGAGCCACAAGATCCACGTTTTCTTCATCTATCCCTTCGCAGATATCTTTGAGTTTTATCTTCACCACCTCGCTCAGGCCAGCCAGTCTGACGTTTTCCTCCGCTATCTTGGCGAAGTCCTCACGGATCTCATAGCTCGTCACTTGCCCGTTTGGCCTTACCAGATTTCCCAGAAATATCGTGAGCGATCCAGATCCCGTTCCTCCCTCAACCACAAGACTTCCAGGACCCACTCCGGTGTTGGCCACCACCTGTGCAGAGTCCTTCGGGAGCATTATCTGGGGGACACGACGAATTTTTTGTAGATAGTCCACGATGGACGGACGGAGTAGGACGAACTCCCTGCCCAGGTGGGACCTCAACCTTTCCCCCGGTTCTTTTCCTATTGCCTCACCGAGCTCGATCACTCCAAAATTCGTCTGAAACTGTCTTTTCTCTGCTTTTGTTAGATATTTCCTGCCGCGTTCGTCAATTAGTATGATCTGTTCTCCTTCACCTATCACGGTGCCCTCCCCGCCAAGTTATTTACCCGCATCTAAAAATAATAAGAGGGTCCGAACATGAAGCTCGCGTGGCCTCAGCAGCGTCTTAGCGGACGTCAGCTGGCAGCGATTCCGTTGGCGTTGGCGATATTCTTCAGTTCCGTCACTTTGGTGGCTCTGGCATCCGGTGCTTTTCCGGTGAGCAGGGATTTCAGGGGTGGATCCCTGATACGTGTGAGTGGGGAAAATCTTCCGGACATCGAGGATGTCGAGGCCGCCGTTGAGAACCTGCTCGGAAGCGACGTGGATGTGGACCCCATCGAGAACGGTCTCGACATAAGGACGGACAACGTGCTCGACGATACCGGGGAGAACCTCGTCAAGTCGATGTTTTCGGATCAATTCGGTATTCCCGAGGACGCCATCACGATAGAGACGATGGGCCCGACCATCACCGGTCTTTACTCTCAACAGGCCAGAAACGCCCTCATCGGCGCGTTCGTCGCCATGGCGGTAATAGTTTTCATCGCGTTCCGGAAACGGATCACCATAGGGGCGATCCTTCTCTCCGTCGCGCTTGACATGTTGGGAGTGCTCGGGTGCATGGCGCTCTTCGGGGTTGAGCTCAGTTTGGCATCGATCGCCGGTTTCCTGATGTTGATAGGTTACGCTGTCGACACGAATGTCCTTCTCACCACACGCGTGCTCAAAAGAATGGAGGACGAGCCTAGGCGGAGGGTGGTCGACGCGATGCGCACCGGGTTGATGATGAACTGCAGCACTTTGATACCGATCGTCTCGCTAAACGTCATCACGACCGCTCCGCAGCTTTCCCAGCTCACCGCAGTGTTGATCTTCGGCATAATCATCGATATCTTCAACACGTGGTTCCTGAACGCGGCCATACTCCTGCGCCATGTTGAACGACAGAGGAGGAGAGAATATCATGTCAGTACTTAGAGAACGGCGTGTCATGCTGATGCTGCTCGTGGCTTTCCTGTCGGTCATGCTGGTCTGGAGTCCGTGGAAAGAGGTCGACCCGAGGGTGGAGGAGGCGATCGGATGGCCGTCGGAGTACACACGTGGTTTGAGCTTTGGCGTGGATATCATCGGTGGCTCCAGGATAATCTTGGGACTCGAGGCTTACCACGTCACGTTCAAGATAGATCAGGAAAATGTGGAAAACGCTTGGTCCCTGATGGTGGAGAAACTCGAGGACAACCTGTACGTGAGCATCAAGACCATAAGTTTTGATTCATCGGCTGGACAGGCCGTGGCAGAAATCGGGAGACCGGTCACCTCAGATATGCTCGAGGAGATAATCGGGGATCTCGGCACCGTTGTGAAAATAGAAGAGACGATAAGCGATGCGACCCGTGATGAGGTGATCTCCATCCTCGAGACTAGGGTGGATCCATATGGGACACTTGGCGTACAGTTCAGGGCGCTGGGGGCCAACTTGGTCCTCTTTGAGGCCGCGGGGCTCTCCACCGAACAGGCCAAAACCCTTCTTGGAAAGCCCGGGCGGCTCGAAATTTTCTTTGAGAACGAGGTCCTCCTGCGGGGAGAGGATATAGTGAGCGTGGGAGCGCCGTATCCAAGTGCTCCTGGGTCTCAGACGGTCGAGTTGCCCTTCAGGTTGACGGACGATGGAGCCACGCGTTTCAGGGATGCAGCGGCAGGCAAGGCTAACTACCCGACTGTGATCTATGTTGACCGTCCATCCGACTCCATAGTGCTCTTCGACAGCGATGTCCTGAGCGAGCTTCCGGCCTCGCTCGTATACGACACCGGTGAAAAGATGTTCAAGGGGATGACTGAACAGGGGATGGAATACCCCATAAACGTCTCCGCGGTTGGAAGCGATGTGGGGGAGCTTTCGTCATCGGCCAGACAGTTTCTGGAGGATCAGGTTGGTCTGAAATTAAAGGTTCTCCTGCTCGGTGATTTTCCTGATGAGGTCATTGAAAATATACCTTCAGATTATGAGGTCGAAAACATCTCCAGGCTTACAGACGAAAGCGTTGAGGACTGGATTGAGAGAGCATGTGGTCTCAAGAGCGTGGTGACGATCAGCCCGAGCTTGGCGTCCCGCCTCGCTTCCGGGGAGGTGACCAAGGAGCTTGTGATCACCATCACTCGCGCTTCGCAGGAGGAGGCGATGAACGAAGCTAGGAACCTGAGGTTAGTGCTGTCGGAGAGGTTGCCCGTCAACATCTCGTATGAAAGTGAGACGTCCATAGATGCCCGATTGGGCACGGAGTTTCTGAGGGAGGCGATTATTGCAGGGATGGCGGCACTTGTTGGGGTCTGGGCACTTGTGTACCTCCGATATCGGGACATCCTCATTGGTTTTTCCATTATAGCCACCATGATGTGTGAACTGGTGATCACCCTCGGGACGGCATCCGTTCTCCATTGGTCCATCGGTCTGCCCGAACTTGGAGGTCTAATCATCGTCATCGGTACCGGGGTCGACCACCAGATAATTATAACAGACGAGATACTCAGGGGAGGTCTACCCGAAGCAAAGACGGTGAACCTGAGGGGAAGGGTCTCCCGGGCATTTGGGATAATATTTGTCGCAGTGGCCACAACCGTGGCGGCCATGGCCATGCTCGCTTGGCTTGGTTTCGGAGCGATGAGAGGGTTTGCCATCATCACAATTGCCGGTTTGCTGATCGCCGTGTTTCTGACACGGCCGGTATATGCTCGGATGGCCAGCGCCATCATAGGGTGGAGGCATTCCAGAGCCACCGGAATTCTACAAGGTCGAGAATCATCTCAGAAGAAGTAATAAAGTGGAGATGATCGAAAGAGTTCCGATGACGAGCACGAGACAGAGAAAAATTCGGTGCACACCAAATGTTTTGAGTGCACGTTCAGAGACGAGGTAAATCGAAGTTACGCACGCGAAGTAAAACCACAGGATCGCGGTAGAGATGAAGAGAGGGTCCAGCTTAGCGAGGATCATAACGAAGGCCAAGCATCCAACCGCCACGTTTGAGAGGACGAGTGGGTAGAAAAGCGCTGCGAGCACGGTCAGTCTGCCAGTTTTCATATTTTTCACCTGAAGAGATACTGGGTCGTCGTCGGGAGTTTTCTTCGCAAGACAAGGACCTCTGGTCTGTAGATCACCATATCCCCCTCGGCCTCTCTGCCCAAGATTTTTCCGGCTACCCACGTTTCTGCATTTCCCCTTATTTTGGCGGCGCCTCTGCCGAGCCCATGTTCAAACGATATCAAAATGGGAAGCCGTAATTCGTCCCATTTGTCCTCAGGTAAAAGTCCGGCGAGAAACCTAAGCTCTTCCCGCTTGAACACATGTCTGCTCCCGTCCAGGGTGTTCACCCCAGGGTTTGGGGAAGCGAGGGCCTCTCTCAGCGATATACGGTTCTTGGGGAGATGTGCGTTGAGCCTGCCGAGTTCCAGCTTGATCAGGCGATCCATGGTTATCTGCGTTCCTCAAGTACTGCTTTTATTCGTTTTAACCTCGTGAAGTTTTCGCGCTCCATTTCGTCTAGCCTCATAGATATGAACTTGATGGTCCGCTCCAGTCTCGGTATCAGTATGTACTCAAGGGCATTTACCCTGCGTCTGGTCTTTTCCAGTTCTTTGGCTATGGCGAAGGCGGAGGCTTCTAGCTCTGCGTACCTGATCAGAAGCTTGAGGGCAAGCTCGAATTCTCCGGCTGATTTGTCAAGTGCAGAGGACGTCGTGTGCAGGCCGTACCCTCTGGCCAGAGCATCACGCTTCATCTCGATATCCTCGATCATCGGTACCGGGATACCCATGACGTGACGGCTTGAGATCTCCAACCTGGCATCGCGGATGGTCTCTCTGGCGGACTCCAGGGTCTCGATCGTCCCAATTTCGGCAAAGCACTCGCTCAGCGCCCGGTGCGCTTTGTGAAGTTGTTCGATCGCTGCCCGTTTCGAATCCTGAATCCTCCTCAGCACATCGAAAAACTCCATCACCAGAGCGTCCATTTTCTCTCTGAGCAGGTCATGTCCTCTCTGAGCCAGGTCTATCCTACGTTTGAGTTTTATGAGTTCCATACGGGTTGGAGGAACCGTCAGGTTTGTCGCCATCTACCCCGCCTCTCCTTTTATAGTGACTTCGGTTCCGACGGTTCGCCTGATCACCTCGCTGAGTTCATCGATCGACGGTATGTACCCGGTTTTGTCCGGGATCTTGAGAACCACCGGAAGCATGCCCTTCCCACGCATCAGCTGACCGAACTCCGGTTCCAGCTCCTCCGCAATGCGGTAGGTCAGTAAGACCAGCCCGATGCTTTTGTCCTCTAGAAATTTTCTCAATTTTTCGAGAGTTTCTCCCCTGCTTTTGTGCACCTGCGTATATGATACTCCTGCCAACGCCATTCCGGTAGATGTGGACAGATCACCTATCACGGCTATTCTATAGCTCAATTTTTGGCACCCTCACCATTTTTTCCTTAATTTTTTGCGACTGAAACCCATCCATCTTTAGTCTGATTATCGCACGTAGATTTTTTACCTCGGCCTCTTTTTGTTTGATGTAGGAGATCACCGGTGCTATGCTGAAAAATTTTGTGAGTCCGAGCCATCTACATAGTTTGAGATGACCTTCATCCAAAGCCCGTTCCGCTGCCTGCACTCCCTCCCGCTCTATCTGGGTGATGGCGTCGGACAGTACCCTTCCCGGTGTGGTGATGCGGATCATGTGTATCGCGGAGCGAATGTCATCCGCCATTATCATGGCTTTGAGCATTTCCTCCGTGAGCTCGTGGGATGGTCTTATTAGACGCTTTTCGATCTCCTCCGGGGCCGTATTTTCCTGCTTAAGCCGCAGGATGAGCTTGATGTTAACCGAGTCTATCTCGTATCCGATCATCGACTTCAGGATTGAACGTTGCGAACGTTTTTCCAGCACTTCTTTCCATAGGCTTTTGTAGTAATTCATGTCAAGTGCCGATATAATGGCCGTGACTCCTATCTTTTTATAGTCCTCAAGTGCTCCCGCCACAGCGTCAAAGTATTCGCTTCCTTTTAGAAATTCGAGTAACTCGTTAAAGTCGTTCGCCGACGCTAGCATTTCGAGTCTTTCACGGGGCATGGTTGGAGAGGGTACGAGCTCGTGAACTCTTCGTTCGGGAGGTATCTCTTCGTGGATCATGGTCACGATGGCTTTGAGATTCATGAGGTCTCTTCGTTGCAAAATTTTCATGACGATATTTTTTCTTTCCCGGGGCACCATGGAAAGCAACTCGCGGTACCGCATGTTCAGATTTTCCATGAATGCTTTCTCCACGGCGATCATGTCCACCTCTCCTTCTCGCTGGATTTCGGTGAGTTGGGGCCGGTATTCGGTCTCATCGAGCGCGGAAAAGATGTTCGTGATGCTCTGGGTCTCCACAAGTTCCATCAGGCGTGCCTCCGAAAGCAGCTTGGCTTCCCATGCACTCACCGTGGCATTGCAGAATACATACGCCATCGAGCGCTTGGCGCTGATGGTGACCCAAGTGAGGAGAGCCCCCATCAGGACCAGGACGAGGAGTATGACCTCCATCATTTGAACCCTTCGAAAAGGATCTTTGCCACCCTCGTCCTCAACGTCTCGAATTCTCTCCGCATCCTGCCATCGAATGTCTCGTCCATCTCGATCTTCAGATCTGGCGCCATGATCTTCACTCCTCCGATCACCTTGATTGCTTCACCGAGGGAGACCTCGCCGAACTCTCGCTTGAGCCTGTCTTTGTGTTTCTCCAAGATCTTCAGATCGTGATGGTTGGCTTGGATCACAGCTCTGGATCCTCCGAGCTTTTTGATGGCATCCATCGTCATGTGGAGTAGGTCCTCCTCGTATCTCGGGGACGAGCAGTACTTCCGGAGGCTGGTTTCAGCTTTTTTGAAGGTCTCGTTTATCAGCTCTTCCCGTTTCTGAAGCATTTCTCTTTTCGCCCGCATCCGACCTTCGGCGAGTATTCCCTCGCGCATCTCCTCTCCGCGGATTTTTGCGTTTTTCATTTCCTGTTCTTCCTCCTCCTTAGCGCCGAGTTGAGCAGCGTCCAAGATGGTGCGGGCCTCTTTTTTGGCTTCCTGGATTATCGATCCGGCTTTTTCCTTCGCCTCTCTTAAGATATCATCTACTATGAGCTGGGCGCCTTTCTCGATAGGCAATGTCACCGCCCCTTATAACGCGCCGATGCTCGTGAGGATCAAAATCGTCGCCAGTAATCCAAGAATGGCGTAGAGTTCGACCATGACTGTGTACATTATCCCCTGCCCGAATACCTCCGGTCTCTTCGCGACAGCGCTAACACTTGCCGTGGCTACTTTCCCCTGCGCATATGCCGTGAATCCCTGCAGGATAGCAGGAACAGCGGCAGCCAGCACGGCTAGCTCGACCACTCCTGTTTTTAGTCCCCCTCCTCCGAGCAGACCCGTTCCTATGAGGATGAGGAAGCCAGCGACGAAGCCATATATTCCTTGGGTACCCGGAAGCACCTCCAGCACGAAAAGTTTTGAGAACTTTTTTGGATCCTCAGCGGAAACCGCTGCCGCAGCTACTCCGGTCATTCCCACACCTATGGCGGAAATTATCCCCGGAATCACCACCGCCAGTCCTGCTGCCAGCGCTATGATCTCTTCACCTGCCAGGTCATTCACCCCCTTTTACTTTGGTAAATCTCCTTTTAGCTTTAAAGGGAGAGAACTCCTCACCGCCCCCCTCGTAAAATTTTCCAAAAAATTCGGCGAAGTGAAGGCGCATGGTGTGAATGAATCCACCCAGCGAGTTGATGAAAATATTGAACGAGTGAGCGGCCACGAAGATGAACCCGAACGCTATCAGCAGTACCGCCGCATAGATCGCAGATAGCGGAGTGAGCTCGGTTGGCATCATTCCCTCCCATGCGAATCCGATGATGAAGTTTATGGAGAACGCTATTATCCCAGTGGCGATCCCCAACGCTAGGAGTCTAGAGTAAGAGGTCACATCGGATATCAGTCCGGTGATTCCGTAAACCACATTGATCGGACCGCCAATTTTACCACCAATTCCCCTGCTCCTCACCACAGATCCGATGATGCCGATGGTCAGACCGAGATAAAACAGGAACCTGAAGACCGACACGACAACATCTCCGGGAACAAGGGGATTGAACGCCGAGAAGAGATCCATCTTGGGAAACGTGAAGTTTATCCCAAATTCGTGCAGGCCTATGCCCAGCACGCAGAAACTCAGTCCGAAGAAGCCAATCAGTATCAACACTCGGGAGATCCGGTCGAACAGTATGTTTTTCCAATCCCTTCTTACGAAGTCCTTCATCACCCCCGTCAATCCGATCGCCAGCATCAGGTGGAGGATGCCGATGAATATGACAAGTTTGAGGAGAGGTATGGGTTGCTGGATCGGGTTTACCCACATTCCTCCCCCGAACCCGAACCATCCTCCCATCAAGATACCAACGATGACGGTGAACCCGGCGCAGACGATCATCATCCGTCTGAGTTTTTTCGGAAAGATCTTGACCAGCCATATCCCCGACGCCATGAAAAGTCCAAGCGCGATCCCGTATCCGGCATCCGAAAGAGCAATCGCGAAAAATAGGGGGAACGTAAAGCTCATAACGGGTGTCGGGTCTATCTCGTCGTATTTCGGCAACGCATACATTTTTGTCACGTATTCAAAATCCTCCACCACCGGGGGATTTTCAAGTTGGATGGGTACCTCTTCCGCTTCGTCACGTTGGGGTTCATATACGCGAAGCACGTACCGCCCTCGAGATGTGGAACTCAGCAAACGCTCGAGTTTTTTCACGGATCTCCTCGGCACCCAGCCCTCGATGATGGTCGTGGCATCCGTGTAACCGAAGAGACTGGAGCTCTGGGTACGTTCATATTGGATCTCCAGCAGTTCTCTGATCCGCGATATCTCCCCGGCAGAACGGGCCAATTTTTTCACCGATTTTCTCAGCTTGCCCCACTGTTTCTCAAGAAGCGCGAGCTTTCTCCTCATTTTATCAATGGCTTCTTCAGCGGATTCACGAAGTTGAGGTATCTCCAGCTGTTCCACCTCGTACCTGTAGAGAAGCGGCGATATCTTCTGGTGATCTTCGGCACGGAATGCCAGAATCACGATATTTTCTCTTCCAGCCCTGGTTGACCAAGTGAACACCCGCTGAAATGTAACCTCTTTGGCTTCCTCGAAAAATTCCTCGGTCTTTTCTGCAGCGACGCGTCCGACGAACACCTTCACCTTGTCCATGGAATGCAGGTACCGCAGTGGTACCCCTATTCCTCTAAATTTTTCCAGGGTTTCGATCTGGGCTAGCATGTTCTGGCGCTTTTCGGCCAGCTCTTCGCTTTTTTTCTTTAGCCCAGTGATCTTGGGCTCGAGCCTGTTCAGGCTTCGTTTGGCCAGTTTCAGGGTCTGGGTGAGGGTCAGTTGCTTCATCGCGGTTGGTCTGGAGGGTTGGGTCCCGACGAATTCCTCCATTTCCCTGAACTTTGAAAGCATGGAAGAAAGCTCATGGGCTTCCTCTCCCAGGGCTTTTCGTTTCGCATCGATTTCAGAGATCTCCTTAAGCTGGACAACTCCGGCTTCGTGCAGTCCGGCGATCACACCGTCATATCTCTTTTTGGGGAATATCGCCCTGAATTTCTGCATCTTCGCCGTCCTGAACATCAGCTCACCTTGGATATGGCATCCAGGATCACGCGAACAGCCTTAGCCTGCCGTTCTCTCGCCTTTCGTTCCATGGCGAGGATCTGTCTCTGTGTCTTCTTCATCATTTCCCGAGCCTCGTCCTCTGCTTTTTTTCTGTATTCCTCCAGCAGTTTTTGCGCCTTTTTTTTCGCGTTGTTTTTCGCCTTTTTCCTCAGCTCCTCAGCCTCGACCCTTGCGGACTCTGTGATTTTTGACCTCTCGCGTTCAGCGGATTCGAGCATCGCCCCTGCTTTTTTCTCGGCTTCAAAAATCGCGCGGAGGCTTTCCTCAACCATTCTTTCATCCTCGGGATTCAATGTAATCTGGTGAGCCATCCATAAAAGTTTACCAAGGGATATTAAGTTGGGGTTACAATCATAGGTGTGTTGGGGGCGCAGGTGTGGGGAAGATAATTCGAATTACCGGCCCGGTGGTCATCGCCGATGGGATGAAGGGTTCGGAGATGTACGAACTTGTGAGGGTCGGAGAAGAGGAACTGATGGGTGAGATAATAGGGCTTGCAGAAGATCGCGCTACCATCCAAGTTTATGAGGAAACTTCCGGCGTGAAGCCAGGTGAGAAAGTCGACGGAACAGGAAAACCACTTTCCGTCGAGCTCGGTCCGGGTTTGATCGGTTCAATATACGATGGGACCCAGAGACCGCTTACGGTCATCTGGAAGAAGGTGGGTGACATGATAAAACGGGGCGTGTTTGCCCATCCCCTTCCTCGAGACAAAAAATGGAAGTTCGTGTCCAAGGTCAAAAGTGGTCAGGAAGTCGCTGAGGGCGACATACTGGGAGTCGTTGAGGAGAGCAAGCTCGTTGAGCACAGGATAATGGTTCCTCCAGGGATCAATGGAAAAGTTCTGGAAATATCAGATGGATCATACAGGGTCGATGAGGATATCGCCGTGATCGAGACAAGTGAGGGAAAAATGGCGATTCAGATGATGCAGATCTGGCCCGTCAGGCGAGCTAGACCGTTCGCGGAGAAATTCGATCCGAATGAACCGCTCCTCACAGGACAGCGCGTCGCTGACACGTTTTTCCCGATCGCTAAGGGAGGGACAGCGGCCATCCCGGGAGGATTCGGGAGCGGAAAGACGGTTTTCCTCCAGACCGTGGCGAAGTGGGCAGATGCCGATGTGGTTGTCTATGTGGGATGCGGGGAGAGGGGAAACGAGATGTGTGACGTACTTACCCACTTCCCACTGCTCAAGGACCCGAGGACCGGGAGGTCGTTGATGGAACGGACCACGCTGATAGCGAACACATCGAACATGCCCGTGGCTGCCCGGGAGGCAAGCGTGTATACCGGTATCACCATCGCGGAGTACTTCCGCGACATGGGGTACGATGTGGCGCTGATGGCTGATTCCACATCTCGCTGGGCAGAGGCGATGAGGGAAATCTCCGGAAGGCTCGAGGAGATGCCGGGGGAAGAGGGATTTCCGGCTTATCTGGCATCCCGTCTTTCAGAGTTTTATGAGCGAGCTGGTAGAGTTCGGACTTTGGGGAGCGACGGACGGTTGGGTTCGGTCACCGTGCTTGGCGCCGTGTCGCCCCCTGGAGGCGATTTTTCAGAGCCCGTTACTCAAAACACCCTGCGCGTTGTCAAGGTCTTCTGGGCCCTGGATACAACGCTTGCCGACAGGCGTCACTTTCCCGCCGTTCACTGGTTGACGAGTTACTCGCTTTACATAGGGACGTTAAGCGGCTGGTGGGAACAGAAGCTTGGAGAGAGTCTAAAGCCCCTTCGGGACGAAGCAATGGAGATGCTTCAGAAGGAAGCGGAGCTGGAGGAGATAGTAAAACTCATCGGTCCGGACGCCCTGCCGGAGTCCGATCGTGCTGTCCTCGAGTCGGCACGGATGATGCGTGAGGATTTCCTGCAACAATCTGCTCTCCACGAGGTCGACACCTACTGTCCAATCGAAAAACAGCTCGGCATGCTCAAGCTCGTGTTGGGATTTTACAGGAGAGCGGTGGAAGCTGCGAGATGTGGTATTCCGGTGAGCGAGATACAAAAGCTTCCGATCAAAGAGATGATCGCTGGCATGAAAAGGCTTCCCGTTGAGGAGTTCACAAAAAAATACAAGCTTATGGAAAAACAGCTCGATGAGCAGTTTGGGGACCTGATGCGGATCAAAATGGCGCCGGGTGGGGGAGCACGTGAAGAGTAGGGAATACCTCACCGTGAGGGAGGTCTCTGGGCCTCTCATGATAGTTGAGGGCGTGAGCGGGGTGGCGTACGGGGAGGTCGTGGAGATAACCACCCCTGATGGGGAAATAAAACATGGACAGGTGTTGGATGCCTATGAGGATCGGGCCATCATCCAGGTTTACGAGGGGACGAGCGGTGTTGATACCTTCAGGACTAGGGTCAGATTCACTGGAGAAACGGTCAAGTTTGGCGTGGGGCTGGAACTCTTGGGGAGGGTGTTCGACGGTAAGGGAGAACCTGTGGATGGGGGTCCGAGACCTATAACCGAGGATTTGTGGGATGTCCACGGAGCTCCGATAAATCCCTCTGCGCGTGAATATCCGAGCGAGTTCATTCAGACGGGGATCTCGGCCATAGATGGTATGAACACACTTGTACGGGGTCAGAAATTGCCCATATTCTCGGGATCCGGGTTGCCTCACAATCAACTGGCAGCTCAAATAGCCAGGCAGGCTAGGGTCTTGGGTGAAGAGGAAAAGTTCGCCGTGGTGTTCTCAGGGATGGGGATAACCCACGAGGAGGCAGCTTTCTTCAAGCAGGACTTTGAACGGACCGGGGCACTTGAACGAACAACTATGTTTCTCAACCTCGCCAATGATCCTGCGATCGAACGTATTCTCACACCCAGACTTGCGCTGACGGCAGCCGAGTATCTGGCGTTTGTTCAGGGGATGCACGTGCTGGTCATTCTCATCAACATGACCAATTATGCGGAAGCCCTTCGGGAAGTTTCCGCTGCCCGAAGCGAGGTGCCCGGCAGAAGGGGCTATCCCGGTTATCTATATACGGATCTCGCGACAATTTACGAGCGCGCCGGGAGGATAAAGGGAAAGAAAGGGTCTGTCACCCAAATGCCCATTTTGACTATGCCAGGTGATGATATCACCCATCCTGTGCCAGACCTTTCAGGCTACATCACGGAGGGCCAGCTCGTAATGGATCGGGAGTTACATCGAAAGGGAATTTATCCGCCGATAAATGTGCTCCCGTCTCTCTCCAGGTTGATGAAGGATGGAATAGGAAAAGGACGTACGCGGGAGGATCATGGAGACCTGTCGAATCAGCTCTACGCCGCTTATGCCGAGGGGAGGGATCTTCGGGCATTGGTAGCGGTCATCGGGGAGGAGGCATTGACTGACCGCGATAGACGTTATCTTGATTTTGCCGACAGGTTCGAACGCAAATTCGTGAATCAAGGGCAGGATGAGAACCGTTCAATTGAGACCACGCTCAATCTCGGGTGGGAACTTCTGAGGACGCTTCCGGAAACAGAACTCAAGCGAATTGATCCAAAGTTCATTGAAAGATATCTGCGGCCCGAAAGCGATGGTGGTTCTGGATCCAAGTGATGGTTTGGAAGAAGTTGTGATACAGAAAAGCAGGTTTCGTGGGTTGGACACCTTGGATACAAGGACGGGGGTGGAAACGCCAAACTGCGGGGGATTCACCAGAAAGGGCGTCAATACCCCCGTCGAGAAGGGAGAAGAACTGGCACAAAAGATACTGAAAGTGGTAAAAGAGCTTTGGCACGCTCAGCACTCAACATCTCCATCATGTTCTCAGATTAGCCAGGCTCCTCATCGCGTGCGATAAAATCTTCCCCTTCCTGTTTTTATGAATGATGTACGGAGTCCATTCGCGTTAGGGTTAATACGTTCTGTTGTCACATTCAATTGAGAGGTTTAAATGCCGAGATTTGTGGTTACTCCTTGGGAAGTCAGGGGGAAAGTGGATTACGAAAAACTCGTCAAGCAATTTGGAACTAAGCTGATAGATGCCGCTCTCCTCAAAAAACTGGAGAGACATGCGGGTGGGCTCCACATGTTTTTGAGGAGGGGGATATTCTTTTCCCACAGGGACTTCGACTGGATCCTCAACATGTACGAAAAAGGCGAAAAATTCTACCTGTACACCGGAAGGGGCCCTTCGGGTTATACCCACATCGGGCACCTGATTCCTTGGATCTTTACAAAACATCTCCAGGATGTGTTCGATGCTGAGCTATATTTTCAGATGACCGATGATGAGAAATTTTTGTTCAAGAGGGAGCTCAGTTTGAAAGACGCAACAGGCTTTACGTACGACAACGCTCTGGATGTGATAGCGTGCGGTTTTGATCCGAGGAAGACATTTATTTTTTCTGATGTGGAGTACGCGAAAACCCTGTACAGGATGGCGATCCAGGTGGCGAAGCACATCACCTTCTCCACGGTAAAAGCCGTGTTTGGGTTCACAAACGAAAACAACATAGGTACCATTTTCTTCCCCGCGATTCAAGCAGCACCATGCTTTTTTCCATCCGTGCTGAAGGGAAAGAATGTTCCATGTCTTATACCCGCTGCTATAGATCAGGATCCGTACTGGCGGCCGAGCAGAGACGTCGCACCAAAACTTGGGTTTTATAAACCGGCACAGCTGCACTGTAAGTTCATTCCCGGTTTGGGCGAGGGCGGAAAGATGAGCGCGAGTGAACCGGAGACATGCATATTCACAACCGACAAACCGGAGGTGGCGAAGAGAAAAATAATGAACGCGTTCACCGGGGGTAGAGCGACCATCAAAGAACAACGCGAGAAAGGCGGCAATCCTGAGGTCTGCTCGGTTTATCAATATTATTATTTCATGTTCGAGGAAGACGATGAAAAGTTGGAGGAGATCTATCGCGAGTGCAAAAATGGAGACAGAATATGCGGGGACTGCAAGAAGATCCTGGCGGAGCGGGTTGGAAAATTTCTGGCCGAGCATCAGAGAAAAAGGGAGAAGGCAAAATCACTCATCCAGGACTTTATGTTGAGGGACTGACTCACGGTCTCTCTCTGGTCAGGGAGTAGTAGGTGATGTCACCCTCATCATCGACGACCGCCCATAGGATCTTTTTCCGCACGCTGTGCGCGAGCCTCACGGCCCGGGCGATCTCGGTGGGGGTGAGTTTTATCCCCTCCGGAACGGCATGAACCAAAAACTTCGAGTGAGCCTCTCCGGGTCTCTCCCCACGATCATACACCCGAAAATGGGCTCCAAATTTCAAACCGGTCTTGACGATGTATCCGCGGGAGCGAAGGTCCGAATACACCGTGTACTTCAGCGTCACCTCTGGATCGCCTACCGTGAATTTCTCCAAGAGCTCTTTGAACTTCAGCGGTCTGCCATTTTCATCGGTTACGTGGAGCTTTCCACCTTCTACCAGGTAAAGAGCCTCGACATATGCCAGCTGAAGTTTTCCTCCGCTGAGCGGCTTGCCGTATGAACCCCTCTGATAAAGTTGATTGGCCTGTGCCTCGTCCCACACCATTACCTTGCCCCTGTACAGCTGCGCTTCTATGACGGGAATTTCAGCCTCCATGCCGTCCCCCGTCCTATACTATCATCCAAGTACAGTTAAGAAGGTTATCTTGAAATTTTGGTAGTAACTTTCTCCAGAAACAAAACCTTCGTCCCCGAAGGCAAATAGTGGACTCCGGGTCATGTCGCTGCTTCAACTTCCGCAGGTGGCAGGTGCTTTGATTCGGACTTTAGTTCCTCCCAGTACCGCAAATTGTAGATGCAGCCGGGATCTGGGGCCTGCACATCCCCATAATACCCGTATGCCCGTGCTCTACATCCTCCGCAAATGTATCGGTACTTACATGTCCCACAACCCTCCAGGGCATCCCTATCCCTCAACTTCCACAGTATCTTTGAGTTGTGCCAGACATCGCGTAATCGGTCTTTTCTGATATTTCCGATTTTGATGGGCATAAACACACATGGTGTTATATCACCGTTCGGTTCGAGCCCACAGTAAAGCCTTCCAGCACCGCACCCGCCCAGAAACTCAGCGAGACTTTTGGTCTTACCCTGCAAGGCTTGCATCGCCCCCTCTGTGATGAAATGGGCAGGGACTATTTTCCCGTCAGGGCTACCATAGGCGAACTCCCATGAAACCACGGAATACTGGGGGGCAGTTGAATAACAGATTGTCTTGCACCTGTTGTTTATCATTCGCGTATAAAGATGTTTGAGAAGTTCGTGGCGTTCCTGTGGGCTCAAATCTTGGTCAGCGATCTCCTTCCCCTTGCCCGTTGGCACGTAGTTAAATACTATTACGCGGCGGGCTCCGAGCTCCCGTTCGACAAAATCTACGAGCTTTGGAATTTCGTTGATGTTATAGCGAGTGGCCGTCAGCGCCACACAGGTATCGATACCTTCTGCGACGGAATTTTTGATCCCCGCGCATGTTCGCTTCCACGATCCCTTGACACCTCTAAACATGTCGTGGACCTTTTCGAATCCATCAAGAGAAATTTCGGCGTAGCTGAATACCTCCTTCATCTTTTTCGCCGTTTCTCGTGTTATGAGTGTCCCGTTTGTGGCGATCGATGTAAACATCCCCTTGCGCTTTGCATAGCCTGCAACCTCAAAGATGTCTTTCCTCATTAGTGGCTCCCCGCCAGAAAATGCTACGGCCACCACACCAGCATCCTCGAACTCGTCTATTACCTGTTTTGCCTCCTCGGTTGTCAGCTCATCCTCCATGGGTTGGGGGCCGGCGTTCTCGTAACAGTGCTTGCATCGGAGATTGCACAGCTTGGTGTAGTTCCAGACCACCAAAAATGGGGACACCGAAACGAATGGTCTGCGTGCTCCATAACGGGCTATGCCCTCGAGTACATTTGCCATACCACGGCGGATCACAGGGTCTTTCAGGTATTTTTTTAAATCTTCAGTTTCGTAATCGAAGAGAGCGCTGCCTCGGTCCAAAACGGACTTGACGACAAACGAAGCTAGCTTATCCTGAAAGTCAGCAGAAGTCTCTTCTCCCGTATACTTGCGGATGGCGATATCTAGTCTGTTACCACCCATCTTGCTCCGACCACAGACAAACCGGAGTAACGCTCTTGAAAAGGGGTTGCTAAGCCAGCGTTGGACCGATCCAATAATCACGTCTTCTCTACTTGCTATTTTTTCAGAATCATCCTTAATTGACGCCACTTTACCGCCTTTGTTTCTAATTTTTTTGTCTTGATGATTAAAAAGTTGTGGAATCACCGATCAAAACGGCATTTTCAAATGACGAATCTGACGCGGAAGGAACGGTTGAGGCCTTCATGGCTACCCCGTTATACATGGCGACGCGAGCGGGACGGGGAAAGTCTGGAGCCGGAGCAAAATTTCTATTCGCGGATGCGGTGTCGCTTCCGACATTAGTCCGCGCGGTTGCCCCCCGATATTAAGGATTTTTCATGAGATGATGGGGTCGCCGAGATTCGAACTCGGGTCACCGGCTTTTTTGCGTTTTCGCGACCCAAAGCCGGCAGGATAGGCCAAGCTACCCC
>CAZMCI010000016.1:0-24414 GCA_964564905.1 Hadarchaeota archaeon (SeqCode)
CCGTGCGGGTCATCGGTTTTCCACAGGCGTGAATTCGGGGTGGCCCCTCCCTACTCGGCAGGCACTTGGGCGGAGGTTCCTTATAAACGGGAAAAGCGGCTTTCATCCCCCGGCTTTCGCAGGGGAACTTCCCGCCGACAGAGTTAAACCCGAAAGGTCAAAACTTGATTTGGGGCCGGTAGTTCAGAGGTGGAACGCTCGCTTCGCATGGAAACCGAAACAGCGAGAGGTCGCGGGTTCGAGTCCCGCCCGGTCCACCATCACAAATTACTTCTTCCTGCACATCCGCAAGAAATACTCGTGAAGTCGCGTGTCTGGCGTGAGTTCCGGATGAAACGCCACCGCGATCATGTTTCGCTGGCGCACTCCCACGATTTTCCCCTGAAACTTGGCCAGAACCTCCACGTTGCTCCACACCTCGCTCACCGCGGGGGCCCTGATGAAAACGCAACGAAACGGTTTTTTCCCGAGCGCTGAGATCTCGAGGTCAACTTCAAAGGACTCCCGCTGTCTGCCAAAGGCGTTTCTGACTACCGCGATGTCCATGAGTCCCAGCAGGGGCTGCCCGGTTCGAGCCACCTGCTCGTCACCGCGTTTGGCCAGCAGGACCAGACCGGCGCAGGTTCCGAGCACCGGAATCCCACTTTTTGCTAGTTCTTTCACGCGTTCGAACGTTCCGGTGTGCTGCATGAGCTTTCCGATTGTGGTGCTCTCTCCCCCCGGTATGATGACCCCATCGATCTCCCGGAGCTGAGCTGGTTCGTTGACCCAAATCGTCTCACCGTTTATGTTGAGCTTTTCCATCGCACGCTTCGTCACTTCAAGGTGTTCGCTCACGGCGCCTTGAAGCCCGATTATACCTATTTTCATCTCAGCACCAGTTTTCAGGTGTTATGTCGGGTTTATTTTTCTGTTATCCCCCAGCCACAAAAGCCATGTACCAGTGTATCAGAATATAGATTCCTGCGAGGATTAAGACCACAGCACTTGCGCCGTGGATATAACGCGATAGCGATCGAAAACGCCGGAGTAACAGCTCCTTGGAAAGGGCTACCGCAACCGAGACCGTGATCATCATGGTTCCCATCCCCACCGCGTACACGAGGAAGATGATCATCCCTAGGAGAAGACCGCCGGAGGAGAGCGCTGAGAGGACGACCATGAGAAAAACCGGAAACACGCAGGCAATCGCTGCAAGTGCGTAAACGATTCCAAAAAAATAAAATCCAATGTATGTTGCTTTGAGGTGCCCTCGTGGAACAAAGGGTATGTGTACTTGGATGCCGGTCAGCCAGAAGGACCCAAGCGCGATTAGAATGGTTCCGACGCCGACCAGTACCCACGGATAAAACGGTTTTATGGTCTCTCCGGCTATGGACACCAGCATGCCGAGCAGGAGGAATACGGACAGGAACCCGATGGTCGCGGTTCCCCCGAAGGCTATGCCGTTCATCAACCTCTTCGTCGGTGTGGGCAGGTGCTTTTCCTTTTTACCCAAAACGTACGAGATGTACGCGGGAAGCATTACATAGGAGCAGGGGTTGAAGAAAGCGATTATCCCTGCCGAGAAGGCCAGACCTACCAGAAACGTGATGGACATCGATTTCACTCCAGCAGTTTATCTATTTCCGTTGAAAGCTCGGATGAGGAGGTCACACCGGTATTTTTGTATGTGATGAAACCCTCTCCGTCGATGATGTAGATGGTCGGAATGTAGATCACCCCATATATTGCCCCAACTTCAGGCCCGCTCGCGAAGATCCACTCATCTCCATGGTCTTCCTTGAACTGCAGAATGGTCTCATCGCTTTCGGTGGGATCAACATCTATGGAGATGATGACCACCTGTTCGGTATTGTAATTTTGGAATATTTCCTTGAGATGGGACATCTCCATTTTACAGGGATTACACCAGGCGGCCATGAAATCCAACACGACGATCTTTCCGTGGAGCGCGGTCAGGCTGAAAGTGTTGTCGTTCAGGTCGATGAAATTTGGAGCCGCCTGACCAACTTCGGTTCCAACGTTCTCTCCTGTCGTGTTGGAGATGGCGAGGCGCCTGATCTCCGATCCAGTATCTTCGCTCTCTGAGAGGTTCACCTCTAAAAAGGAAGAGTACAGGAAAACTGCAATTCCGATGATGATCAAGACCATCAGGATAAGTCCTGTGAGGACGTGCCGGACCTTCTTTGGGTTTTCTTCTTTTTTGCCCATCTAAGTCCGCATCTACGTGGATGAACATTTTTTTTATCATTTGCGTTAATAATGACGGGCCACGCATGCTCGGATACGCGGGGAGGATACTCAAGGTGGATCTGTCGAGTGGTTCGATCGAATCATGTGAAACGCCTGAAAGACTCGCCAGGGCTTTTATCGGTGGACGTGGCTTGGGCGCGGCTTTCCTTTACAAGGAAATGCCATCGGGCCTCGATCCGCTTTCAGAGGGCAACGTACTCATCTTCATGACCGGTCCCGCCACCGGACTGCCGATACCGGCGTGCGCGCGATGGGAGGCCGTGACCAAGTCTCCTCTGACCGGCATGTATCTGTGTTCATCTGCGGGCGGATTTTTCGGTGCGAGGCTCAAATTTGCTGGATTCGACGGCATCATGCTTAGTGGAAAGTCGAGGAGTCCCGTGTGGTTGGACGTGGCGGACGGAGAAGCCGAACTTCACGACGCAGAGGAGATCTGGGGTTTGAATACCGAAGAAACGGAAATTTCGATCCAGAGGGAACTTAGGGATAAACGTGCCAGCGTGGCATCGATCGGTCCGGCCGGGGAGAACTTGGTAAAATTTGCGAGCGTTCAGGTCGATATGCGTTCCGGCGGTAGAAGCGGTTCCTTGGGTAGAGGCGGGGTCGGAGCCGTGATGGGATCCAAACGGATCAAGGCGATCGCCGTGCGTGGGCGCGGAAAAATTGAGGTCGCTGATGAAGAGGGCCTGAGTTCGCTCGCCCGGGAACTCAGAAAAGAACTGAAGCTTGATGAGGTCGGCACCCCGTGGTTGGTGGATGAGATAAACGGAGCGGGGATGTTTCCGACCCATAACTTCCAGCGCGGAACGTTTGAAGGTTCGAAGCGGATAAACGCCAAGGCGATGCGCAAATTCGTAAAGCGGCACACGGCATGCCACGCTTGCTCAATTTCCTGTGGAAAGACAACCGTCGTCGTGGGGGGAAGGTACGATGGAAGCATCGTCGACGGACCGGACTATGAGACGATTTGGAGTTTTGGCCCCCAGTGCGGTGTGGACCAATTCGAGGCGATAGTGTCGGCCAACATGTGGTGCGATCTCTACGGACTCGATACCATCTCCACGGGTAATGTGATCGGTTTTGCGATGGAGTGTTACGAACGGGGACTCTTATCGGAGAAGGAGACCGGCGGGCTGGAACTGAAGTTTGGCAACCACGAGGTCGCGGTGGAGCTGGTCAGGAAGATAGCGTTCAGGGAGGGGCTCGGGGACCTGCTGGCGGAGGGGGTGCTTGTGGCCGCCAAGCGGATAGGGAGGGGAGCAGAATCTTTCGCGATTCAGGTCAAGGGCATGGAACTTCCCGCATACGACCCACGGGGGGCTTGGGGTATGGCCCTTGGGTACGCCACCGCATGTAGGGGAGGTTGTCACCTGAAAGCTTGGACGATAGGGGACGAGGTATTGGCCCGCAGGTATGAGCGCTTTTCCACAGAAGGGAAGGCCAAACTCGTGATGGATTTTCAAAATTTGCGCGCAGTTGAGGATTCGTTTGGCCTGTGTGTCATGGGAAGGAAGGTGATAGGTAAGGAAGAGCTGGTCAGGATCTGGGCGCTCACGAGCGGGTGGAACGTGAGCGTGAGCGAGCTGATGGGAATTGGCGAGCGAATTTATAATCTGGAACGCTTGCTCGCGGTCAGGGATGGGATCTCTCGAGAGGATGATACGCTGCCGCCCAGGATCCTCAGAGACCCGTTGCCGAATCTTGACGGATCCACAATAGGGGAGGAGAACTTTGAGAAAATGCTGGATGAATATTACGCCCTCAGGGGGTGGGACAGACAGGGGAGGCCCACCCGTGAGAAAACGCAGGAACTGGTCGATCTGCTGGAGGCGTGAGGAGACAAGTTCAGGACGCAGTTTTTTTATGGATAGGAACAGAGAAGGAGAGGGGTTTTACTTGTCTTCCCCGGCAGGCTTTGAGGTGAAAAGTTCCGGCCCGCTCAGGGTGGCCGAGTTTGATTGTCATGGATGTGAGGCGCAGAGCACCCTCATGGATGCTAGGTGTCGTAAATGTGTTTTGGGCAGGCTTCGTGTTGAGGAGGAAGTTGATCAGGTTATCCTCTTAGGGCCCATCACCAAGGTTTACTGTTCGCGTGAATTGTCCAAGCTTGCCAGGAGGATCGCGGTGGCCGAACAGCTCGCGCTGGATCGCACGCTTTACTCGGAAAAAAATGAGGATAAAAAATCCAGGAGATGCGTTGACGAGCGCATGTCGGCGGTGAGCGAAGCTCTTGACCGCGTCCTCGTCGATCCCCATGAGCTAAAACCGCTCGACGAAGCGCTCGAGGTAGCAGGAAGGAAGAAGGAGTGTAAAGGGTACGGAGACGAGAACTTCAGAAAGCTCATCGGCTCGATAAGGGCCACGCTGCGGAGCATTGGAGTGTTGAAACGTCTCTCTCCGACAAATTACGACGAGGTGTTCGTCTCTCGAGCAAAGCCATTTTTCGTTGAGGGAGTATGGCATCCTCCTCCCCGCGGTGCAGAACTCGTGGAAAGCTATGATCTCTCAGATGGGCGTGGAAAGGTCCGGATATATGAACAGCCCGGGAGACCCGTCTTGTTTTATGAACTTAAGCTCCCGGAGTTCGAGATGCCGCTGGAACATCTTAGACTTCTGGACGAGGCGTTCAGGATGGAGATAGAAGAGGCGCCAGGGCATGCAAAATTCGCGTACTCGTCGCGTATGTACTCGTTTGCCGAGGATTGGTACAACACCCTGCTGCACATGCTCAGAGGGGAGAGGGCCAAGATATCCACCACAGATCTCAGAAGGATGGCCAGCCTGATGGCCGGATGGCTTACCTACCGGGTCCTGGAACCTCTGAGCCACGATGATCAGATCACAGACATTTACATCCCTGCCCCTCCAGAGCTTCAACCCATAAGCCTCGAGCATGAGAAGTGGGGAAAGCTGGAAACAGGGATATATCTGACCACACCAGCGTTGCTTGGGCTTGGGGAGACGCTGGCGTCTCGCCTTGGTGTAGCATTCGATGAGGTTCACCCACAGCTCGATGCTGAGATCCCAGAACTCGGGATGCGTTTATTCCTGAGCAGGTATCCGGCGATCTGGTCGCGTAGCGTGGAGATAGCGATTCGCAGACGCCGCTCTAAGCCATGGACCCAGCCGCTCTTCCTTCAACGTGGAACCCTGAGCCCCCTTGCGAGCTCCGTCCTGGGTAACGTCCTTCGACTTGGCTCAAGCGCCTTCGTGATAGGTGAGATGGGGACGGCAAAGACATCGCAGGTGGAGACGTACATTCCGGAGATCGGGGTGCAGCACCGCATAGTGGCGTTTCAGGATACGGAAGAGCTGCACATCGAGGATTTCGTGCAGCACGGGTACAAGCTGGCTAACGTGAGGGTATCCGACCCGGAGCACCTGGAGCGTCAGGTGAACGCCTTTCTGAGGGGGGGAGCGAGCTACTGGCTGATCACGGAGGTCCGCGCGGCGGAGGCCGTACGAGCAGCGCTGGGGGCCGCCGCGAGGCAGGGATCTCAACCCGTTGTTGCGAGCTTTCATGCCAGGAGCAAGCGTGAGATGTTCGACCTGATCGTGCACATAATGGGTCTACATGAAGCCGCGTTCAAGTACATAGATTTTATCGTCAGCACCGCCAGGTTTTCGACCCCCAAAGGCACGGTAAGGAGGATAGTGGAAGTGGCCGAGGTGCTGAAGGATTGGAAGGAGGAGCCTAGGTACGTGGAGCTGTTCGTCGATGACCGGAAGCGCGATTTCCTCGTATCAGAAAAGCTCCTCAGGGGCGATAAAAGGCTCATAAATCGTCTCAACGGAAGCGACCTATCCAAGCTGGATGTCGTGGAGGTCGCGAAGTGCGTTGGATTTCTCCAACCCCAGAGGGGGGGCAGCCAGGTGATACCGCGGCTCTGCAAGCGCTTGGCCATGGACGAGGACGAATTCCTCACAGCCATTTTGGCAGAGGCCCGCATGAAATCCGACCTCCTGATGCTGGCGAAGAGGAGCGGCAATGTGGAGTATCTGGAGTTACCTTTCGTGAGCACCGCCTACAATGCGTTTTTCTCCTCGGTCAAGCGGAACGCACCCGATTATAAGCAAGTCATGAGGGAGTGGCAGGCTTGGCTGAAAAAACTTTGAAACCCCTCCCGAAAAGTTTTCCGGTGCCCAGCGATGTTCGCTCCGCACTGGAGCGAATACTCAGGCCTAGGAAGAAAAATTTTTACGAGAGGTTCTGTTCGGCCGGAGCCCGCATGTTCGGCAGGTTCACGAAAAATACGAAGTTGAGCGTTCAAACCCTGAAGGACCTGAAGGACGCCAAGCTCGCGATCGAGCCCAGTGAGTGGGCGGCCGGGATGCTCCTCTCCATATTCATTCCGGCCACGTTTGCGGCGCTTCTCTGGCTTCTGCTCGTCTTGGTGGGTGGCGATCCTTTCTCCCTGCTCTACCTGCCCCTCCTTGGGGCCCTGCTGAGCGCCCTCTCCTTAATGGCTTTTCAGGCTTACCCCTCGTCCCTGGCGGCTTCGCGAAAAACCGATGCCCAGAGCCAGGCGATAACCACGATAATGTTGCTCAGCTTTTCGCTTTATCATCGTCCCGACCTGCGTGGGGCCACCATTCAGGCTGCGGATTCCAGCGAGGGAAAGCTTGCGGAGGATCTCCAGAAGGGACTGCTGGATCTCGATGAGCGCAGGCGATACGAGACCGTGCGTCATCTTCTGACCGTGGTCGCAAACGAGTGGGGAGAAATTGACGACAGCACACGTCAGGCCATCTTCGACCTGCTCCGCTCCACCGGCACCAAGGAGGAGACGATCCGGCTGTCCGACGTGGCGAAAGCCCCGGAGAGGGTGCTCGAGGGGGCAGACGAGCAACTCACCCGGAGGCTTAACAGCCTCATGATGCCGACCCTTGCGTTCTTGACCTTCAGCTCACTTGCCATAATAGGGGTCGTGGGGCTCTCCCCGGTGTTTGGGGTTATAGGGATGCAGTTTGTCGACCTGAGGTTTTTTGTCATGATCGCCGTGTCCTTGGTAGTGGGATTTCTGACGTTCGCACTCTACATGGAAAAACGTCGTCCCATCACCATTCAGGTGCTGGAGATCCCTCCGGATGATCCGCGACTCCCCCCTCCGGGAAAGGTGAGATTCGGTGGAAAACTGGTGCCGGCCTGGCTCCCCTCGGTGGTCATATTTGCGGCTTTGGCCTGGCCCGGTGTCCTGTACCTGCTGGGTTTCACGGAGGGCCCGCTTGGGATGGCGGCCATGAGTTTCACGACGCTCTGGTTCGTGTGGGCGACTGCGGGTGCGGTGGCCGTTTACGGCTATCTCTACACCTCCAAACGCGCGAAGCTTCGAGAGGAGGAGCGTCGGAAGCTCACCGATTGGGGGAACGCTCTCAACACCATAGGCTCCCGCATGATCGACGGAAAACCGGCACCGCAGGCCATGGAGGAAACGGCCGAGCTGATGGAAGGTTCACCGCTCGCGGAGCAACTCAAGAGGACGAGCGCGGTGATGAAACGGTACGGCGTGGACATGCACGAGGCCCTCTTCGGTCGGCGTGCGGAAAAACGTGTCCACAACACCCTGATCAGGAGCTTTCTCGGGATGATCTCCAGAATCCGGCGTGACAGCGAGGTCGCGGCCGGGCACGCGTGCATGATGGCGGCCGAGTTTCTCCGCACCCTGCACAGGGTCGAGCGACGCTTTCGGGAGCGCATAGACGAGGCAATGGGAAACCTCTGGCTGGTAGCTGTCGTGCTGATCCCGGTCGTCTGTGCGATGTCGGTCTGGGTCATGGATTTCATGTCGGGGATGAGGTTCACGATCGCCGCTCAGACCGCCGTGGCAGGGGTGACGGGGATGCCCTTCCTGCTCGGGGCGATGGAGGCAAACGAGTTGGCGATCCTCCGGTTGGTCATGGGGCTGACCGCGGTAGTACTTGGGGGAATAGTCGCCCGTTACATAGCTACCATCCGAGCGGGTCGCGATAAGGTCGAGCTGTGGTCGGCGATTTCAAAGTCCGCCGTCACCTCGGCAATTATATTTACCGTAACGAGCTTTTTACTTACGATGATAACTGTGGGAGGTATGTAAGTGAGGGAACTTCCGTCGGATGAGCGAGGCGTTGAGCCGCTGGCGATGAAGATATTCGCTGGGATCGTCCTGCTGATGATAGGGCTGGGTATAGGTTACGCTGTGTACACGTGGGCAGGAAAGGGAACGCAGCAGATGCTTTCGTTTACGGTGAACGTGTCGCCGGGCACCGTCACGATCGAGATACCTGAGAATGGTGTGAACATGAAGAACATCAGTGTCACGATTACCCGGATTGGGACCTATGATGAGACCGTATCGCTCGACGCCGAAGGAGAACCCACCGGCGTGAACGTGAGCTTTTCTCCTGCCAGCGGGAAACCGGATTTCGGTTCCACGATGACGATCACGGTCGATAACTCGGCGATAGCCGGGGTCACTACCATAACAATCAAGGCCACTGGAGCCGACGACACGCAGAAGAGCGCGACGCTCGAACTCACGTTAGAGTAGATCTTCATGCCGGCTCTGCGAACGCTCGGGATAGTGATGCTCACTGCCTTGGCCGTTTCGGTTGGGTTTCTGGGATACGGTTACATCCGAGCGGTGTTTGATGAGAGGATGGCGAGAGACGCTGCATTGGAGGTGAGCAACGCGTGCCAGACCGTCATAAATGTGGGTGGTCAGCAGGTGGTCGAGATTACCCTTCCCGGGAATTACACCATGCGCTTCGTAGAAAATCAAATCGTGGTGGACGGATATAGTACTCCGGAGCAAGGACTCATCAGACGATTCGCGGAAAATTCCCCGGAGCTCGGGCCCGGAGTTTACACACTCTCGATAAGCTTGGGAGATGACGAGAGGTTGGTGGTCACACGGATTTAGTCCGGATCTTCAGGGCCGTGCTGGCCGCTTTTCTGGTGATAGTTTTCATTTCCCTGCTCGTCTCGGCCTACGCCCACTATCGGATGGTTCTCTCCACGGCTGGACTCGTGGACATGGCCTCGAGCATTACCAATCAGCTTGTGCTCAACAGTTTGGCTTACGAGTCTGGCGGGAACGTCATGAAATACGTGATAGATCCAGATAAGGCTTCGTCGCTGGAATGCAGGGAGGAGATAGGTGGAGAAAATTTCGAGTTTCAGCTCTTCATATTTTACAACTGGGAGAACGAGATGATCATGGGTCCATATGGTCCTGCACCTCCCGAGGGAAGAGAGATAAGCGCAGTTTCCGTCCCCGTGGTATTATACTGGAACGACCGCTTTGAGCCCGCGAAGCTTCAGGTGAGGGTATGGCGGGCCTGATCTCTCGTAAATTTGTACCCCAGGGGCAGCGGGGGGTAAGCGACGTGTTGAGCATGGCCTTCATGTTTTTGCTGGTGATATTCTCCGGGGTGTTGCTCCATGGATATGGGTTGGACGCGATCGGCTCGGCCACCGATCGCCAGCTTCAGATGAAGGCGGAATATATTTACCGAACATTCGAACTCGCACAGGTGGAAAACTACTCTCTCAGCTATTTTGAAGCGATTGCAGAAAATTTGATACAAGTCACCGAGCCAGTTGTACCGGTTGACTATCTCGAGAACCAAATAGATAACTTGCTTGCATATGTATGTCCCTCGGGCTATACACTCACACTTACTTTGACGAACAGTGAGAACGAGAACGCTCGTTTGGAAAAGTTTTATCCAAGAGAGCCCAGTGTCGGTGCAACCCAGTTTACCTTCTCCGGTAAAGTGACCATCATAATCGGTGGAGATATTGAAAACAAGGTGGTGCGAGTGAACGCGAAAGTAACCTTATCCAAGTTGTGAGGTGTCGGATTGGAACACGAGGAGAACGGTGCGGCCGCCACGCTGGCGATCTTCACGGTGTTCGTAATTCTGTGCTCGGTGTTAGCCTTGCATACCTTCGAGGTGGGTTACCAACGTCAGCTGACCATGGTGCAACAACGCATGGCAACCGATACTACCAGAGCTGTTGCAGCGACGGTGGAAGCTGAACTCAACTATGCGCTCAGGACAGCGATCGAGGCTGGAATGTACGATGCAGGCAGGAAGGGCGGAACTAAGGAAGATGTGGAAAATCTTTTCTTGCGATATTTCGATGATTACCAGCGAGTTGAGAATTGTTGGTCATATTCCAACTTGGATATTTCCATACCCATCGATAATAACATGCTTGAAAACATGCTCACGTGGCTTCCAGATGGTAGCCTTCGAGTTCGTGGATATATTGATAACGCCACCTTCACGCACGTGACGGGTGTGAAAGCTTATGGGGCCAAACTTGATACAGGAGTGGTTCCGCGTTACGGGCGGATGCTGTACCTCGCATATCGTGTGTACTCCGAAGCACACGGTGTTTCTGATATCGAAGCTTTTGAGGGGGAACTTAACGATAACTACGCATGCGAGCGCCTAAGATTCAGTGTGTCGAGGACCGACGGTCGCGTAAGGGTGACGGTGCACGACCTCTACGCGGGCAGGGCTATCGCAGCCGAGAACGAAGAGTTATGATCATCCCGACTGGAGTGTATATCGCACCATACAATTATCGCCAACTATAAATGTGGTGGGCGGGGAAGTTGGTGGGGGATTGGATGGTTTCTGAGCAAGAAGTGATGCAAGCTGTTAAAAAAGAGGGAGTTAAGTTCATCCAGTTGCAGTTCATGGACATCTTGGGGACGGTCAAAAATGTTACCATACCGGCCACCAAGCTCGAGAAGGCCCTTGACGAAGGAATTTTCTTCGACGGCTCCTCGGTGCTGGGCTACGCCACGATCGAGGAATCGGACATGCGCCTGAAGCCGGACCCAAATACATTTGTCGTGCTTCCTTGGCTAGAAGATAGCACAAAGACGGCACGCATCGTGTGCGATGTGTACGATCACGAAGGCAACCGTTTTGAGGGCGATCCTCGCTGGGCGCTTGAGAGGCAGATGAAGCGTGCTAGGGAAAAGGGCTGGATCTTCAACACGGCCCCCGAGTACGAATTCTTCTTCTTGATGCTGGACGAAAATGGCGATCCGACGACCAAGCCATCGGATTACGGGGGGTACTTCGACCTCATGCGCGACCGCGGGGACAACGTTCGGAAGGAGATCGTGACGTATCTAAACGCAATGGGCTTCGATGTCGAGGCATCCCACCACGAGGTTGCTCCTGGGCAACACGAGGTTGACCTGATGTATGCCGATGCGATGACCTCAGCCGACCGCGTGGCGATGATGAAGTACGTCACGAAGACCATAGCCT
This sequence comes from Hadarchaeota archaeon (SeqCode), assembly GCA_964564905.1. GTDB lineage: Archaea > Hadarchaeota > Hadarchaeia > Hadarchaeales > Hadarchaeaceae > B75-G9. The sequence continues at coordinate 11,533 of CAZMCI010000016.1, forward strand.
ACAAGCACGGGCTCTACGCGACCTTCATGCCCAAACCGATATTCGGGTTCAACGGCTCGGGGATGCATGTCCACCAGTCGCTGATGACTCCGCAGGGCAAGAGCGCCTTTCACGATCCAAAGGGACCGTATAAGCTCAGCAAAAACGCGCTGTATTTCATAGGCGGGCTGATAAAGCACGCAAAGGAGACATGTGCCGTCCTGGCGTCCTCGGTCAATTCCTACAAGCGGCTGGTGCCAGGCTTTGAAGCACCGGTTTACATCTCTTGGGCGAACCGCAACCGAAGCGCGTTCATCAGGGTGCCGGCGGCCAGAGGGACGCGTACGCGGATCGAGTTGCGAAGCCCGGATCCAGCGGGAAATCCCTATCTCCAGTTCACGGTAATGCTCGCGGCGGGGCTGAAGGGAATAGAGGACAGGATAGAACCTCCCGAGCCCGTGGAAAAGGATATCTACCGCATGAGCCAGGAAGACCGCGAGGCGCTGGGGATAGAATCGCTTCCCGACAGTCTTGGTCAGGCGTTGCACTACATGAGCCAGAGCGACATGGTCAAGGAAGCGCTCGGGGAACACCTTTTCAATCACTTTCTCTACATCAAAGGCCGGGAATGGAACGAATACAAATCCTGGGTTTCGGACTGGGAGACCCGGCATCTCCTGCCAGCCCTTTAGTTTTGGGGTGGTTCGGAGCGATTTAGATGTCGGCGCCGCTGGTGCTCGCTGTACTCTCCGGGATCTTTTTCGGCTCGTGGTCGGTGGGGCTGAAAAAAGCGAGGGGGTGCAGGTTCGAGAATTTCTTTCTGGTGCTGTCGTGCACGACTTTCCTTTCCGTATCGATCGCAGCTCTGGCGCTGGATGGTTTCGGGGTGTTCGAGCGGGCCATGGCAGCCGACCTTAATTCCATAGCCTGGGGGGTGGGTGGAGGCGCGTGCTGGGGACTGGCCACGTTGAGCTTCGGATACGCTCTGACGCTGGTGGGACTGGCGCTCGGTTATGCGATAATACTGGGGTCGGGGATGTTTATCGGAACTTCGGTATCGATGTTTTTCATGAAAGGATTGCCTGCTGGCGCAGGTGAGGCAGTTCAGGCTTATGCGATGATGGGGGTGTTCGTGGCGCTGGCAGGTACAATCCTGAGCTCATATGCAGGGCATTTGAGGTCGAAAAGGATGAGGTATGAGAGAGGGCGGAAGGATTTCAGAAGAGGTATTCCGGTTTGTGTGTTGTCTGGTTTTTTGTCCAGTTTCTTCGCGTTGGGATACGCCGGCGCTCATGAGCAACTGAGCACATGGCCCACCATCTTTTTGCTTGTGCTCGGTTTTTCACTCGTACAGATCATATGGCTTGGCGTGAGGATAACAAGATTGGCGAGCTGGGAGGCCTACAAAAACCTGAGGCACAATGTCCTTTACCCGATGGCGAGCGGATTGATTTTCGGTTCGGCCGTTGTCTTTCACTTCGCTTCCGCGGATGAAGTCGGTGTCGCGCTCGCGTATCCGTTGATGATGGGGGTTCAAATTTTGAGTGGAAACCTGTGGTCGTTCCTGGCTTTTGGAGAGTGGCGGCGGGCCCCGGGGAACGCCAGGATGATCCAGATTCTGGCTCTGGCATTACTGGTCATCGCCTCGGCTCTGATAGGCAGAGGCATGGAGTTTGCTGGCGGGTGAGTGCTGGACAGGGCTGGAGATCATCTCATCCACCTGACGTCATCCACGTAGAATGTGCATGGGTCCTCAGCCGTGATGAGAAAAGGCGCGTATACCTGGTCGAGATTATCCCACTCGGTTGCCGGGATGACCATTTCCTGCCAGGTGTCGGTTCCGTCCCATCCGTAGAAACTGAGATATTTCGTCTGCTTCCATCCCTTCGGGGCCTCTACCTCGAATTTCAGGTCCACGGGTGTCTTGACCCAGAACTTTAGGGCCTCCGCTGAGGAAATGTCTTTCACGTACGGTGCGTTTCCGCCGTTGTCGTCGTGAAATACGCCCCATCCTGCCCACTTCGTGCTGACGGTCTTGAAGCACCTCGTTCCTTCTGGTGCTCCGTCCTCGTACTCGCTAAATTCGGAGCCGGATTCCCCCCACGTCCAGGTCACGGTGCCAGAAGGTGTTCCGGAGTCTTCGTACACGGAATACACGGTTTCGCTGGCGTCTCCAACTAAAATTGAATAAACGGAAGTTTTTGTCAGGCAGTCGTTCGATGCTATCACCGTGATCGCGTGCGCTCGTTCTGGGACTTCCTCACTGGCCGTTATTCGCATGGTGGAGAGGAAGAGAGGAGTCCCCGTCCCCGGATCGAAGGATACTTCCATCCCTTCCGGGACGTCCAGCGCGGATAAAGTAACGGGTTGGGAGCACCCGATGATGGGAAGCACGGAGACCTCCACCTCGATGGATCCTCCGGGAACAAGTTTTCCAGCTCTGGGCTGAACAGAGACGGCGAAGTTGTTCAGCGGGGTCTTCCACAATTCCTGCAACGTATAATACGCCTTTCTCGGTGTCTTCTCTCCGGAGGGATCGAGGGCGACTATTCCCCACCACTCCTCGTTCATGTTTGGATCGGGATACATGTGGTTGAGCCACTGGCTGGTGGTCGTGTGGGCCGATGGACTTCCCGCTTTCCACCACCCGTCGGTCCATCCAAAGACGGTTCCTCCAAGGCATGGCCCTGCCGGGGCGAGATGATCTTCAATCTCGGACCAGAGACTTTCTACGAACGTGGCTTGGACCTCCTGGTCTTCCACACCCCTTATGCCGTCCCAAGCGTCACATCCCCACTCCGTGAGAAGCATAGGTTTGTTCGTCTTGGATCGATATTTCGAGAAGAGGTTGCCAAATGTGATTCCGCGATACTCGTTTACCCCCCAGATGTCGAGAGATGGCAGGGAAGCGTCGTCGGCTCCCAAGCTTTCGTCCCCTATTTCGGTTATTCCCTGGTTTACGCAGATGATCGGGTGGTTCGGATCCACGGCTTTTGCTGCTTGAGCAGCCTCTTGGACAAGTGAGTACCAATCCCTCAGATCACCGCCGGGATGGTGCTGAGGATAAGAGAAATCGATCTCGTTTCCGAATGCCCACATCAGGACCGCCGGATGGTCCTTGTGGTTCTCCACAAGCTCCACGAACTCTTCTATAATACCTTGGCGGACCTCCGGGTCGGAGAGGTCCTGCCAGTCGTTGACCCAATATCCCATGATCACGTGGAGCCCGTGTTCGTGGGCAGCGTCAAGCGCCTCCGTGGTGATGCCAGAGACGTTGTACGTCCTCACGGTATTTGCGCCCATCGCTTCCATCAGTTCAAAATCCGTGATGTAATTTGGGGGGTCGTCCCACCACCTGTAATAAGGAGGATTGCTTGGGTCCTCACCCACAGGGGTTGTGATCCCACATACACCTTTCACGATGAAGTTCTCCCCGTGGACCACAAGATGGTTGTCCACTATGTAGACCCCAAAAGTGGAAGGCATCGGTCCACCAAACAGGCCGAGGGCCCATGCTCCCCACGAGGCCCCCACGAGGGCCAAAACTCCGGCGATAAATCTTTTCGTTTTGACGACATTGAGCCCGCTGTGACCCCATTTCGCCCGGAATTTTTTCATAGCATTTGCCTGAAAATACTGAACGAAACATGGTTTTAAATTTATAGAGCGCGGGGAGTCGACCGCACGATTACTCCGCGGCGGTTCGGTTTCCCTACCGCGCTTTTCATCGTGAGGTCTTTTTCCGACCGCTCGGCTTCGGCGCACGCCTTCGCACGCCTTATCCGCGGCATTCCCCAGCCGCGCTGGGTTTTTCCGCGGCTCCTCCATCCCTCGTGAGGGAAAGATTCAGCCTTGCTGGCCGGCTTCCTCCCCGCACCCGTGTTTTTTCTTTGGAACATAATAAAATTTTTCAGTGGACTTACCAAAAAGGAGAATTTTAACCCATGATATATCAGTGAGGATGGGAACATGCCTGGATTTTTGCGCGTCTCGACGGTTGAACGGGCCAGAGCCACACTTGATAGGTTCTGGCGTCCATCACCCCGAACATCCGTGCTTGCGCTTGAGGATGTCCTCGGACGCGTGCTGGCCGAGGACGTGATTTCCAAGATGGACGTCCCGCCATTCGACCGTGCCTCGTTCGATGGCTATGCGGTTCGTGCCTCGAACACCTTCGGAGCCGATGAAGGAAGACCCGTCGAGCTGACGTTGGTCGGTCGCCTGAGGCCTGGGTTCTGGCCGAAGAGAAGGCTTCGAAGTGGAGAATGTGTGGAGATCTCAACCGGTGCACCCATCCCACCCGGGGCCGACGCCGTGGTAATGGGTGAATACGCATCTCTCGAGAAGGGAAAAGTCAGGATATGTCGCGCCGTGGCTCCGGGGGAGAACGTCGCCGAGCGTGGCTCGGACCTCAGGAGAGGACGGGTGGCTTTGCAAAAAGGAGAAGTACTCACTCCCGTCAAGGCTGGACTCCTAGCGGCCGTTGGGGTCAAGCGTGTCAGGGTCTTTTCCCCTCCGAGGATCGCGATCATCTCCACCGGTGATGAACTGGCGAGGCCGGGCGGATGTTTGGCCAAAGGAAAAATTTACGATGTCAACGGCACCACGCTCAGCGGGGCAGTGAGAGAATGTGGTGGTACTCCAGTTTATCTTGGCATCGCGCGCGACCGCGTTTCGGATATCAGAAAGTTAATCCGAAAGGGACTGAGGAGATGCGATGTCCTGATCCTCTCAGGCGGATCGTCAGCCGGTTCCGGAGATGTCCTCCCGGAGATCGTGAACGGAATGGGCAGCCCCGGGGTGATCGTACACGGCCTGGCCCTGAAACCGGGCAAGCCGACGTTTATAGGTGTGCTCGGCGGAAAACCGGTGTTTGGGCTTCCTGGATATCCCGTTTCTGCGATGATGGTATTTGACCAGTTGGTTGCGGATTACATTAGAGCTCTGTCCGGGCTTCCACGGCCTCGACGGTTGAACGTTCGCGCTAGACTTTCGACCAGGGTCATTTCTGCGCGGGGCAGAAAGGAACTGATTCCCGTGAAGATGAGCGGAAAAGATGGACCAACCGCAGAACCGATCTTGAAGGGTTCGGGGGCCGTCACATCGCTCTCTATGGCGGACGGATACATCGAGGTGCCGATTGAGCGGGAGCTTTTGGAGGAGGGGGAGCTCGTGGAGGTAAAACTTTTCGGAGGCGCGTGAGGTGGTCGTGGACAGGTTTGGAAGACCGGTCACGGGTTTGAGGATCTCGGTCACAGATGATTGCAACCTCAACTGTTTTTATTGTCATAGGGAGGGATGCCCTGCAAGTTTTCGTAAAATGACAGCTGAGGAGATAGGGAAGATCGTGGAGGTGGCGGTGGAGTTCGGTATCCGGGAGATCAAGCTCACGGGAGGAGAGCCGCTTCTGCGCGATGACATAGTGGAGATCGTGAGGGCCGTCTCCAGGTCTGAAATAGACGAAGTTTCCATGACCACGAACGGAACTCTTCTTTCAGGGATGGCCAGAGAACTCGTGGAAGCGGGATTACACCGGGTAAACATAAGTCTGGACACCCTCGACCCAAGCACATTTCGCAGGATAACCGGGAACGGTTCCATATCGGATGTCCTTGCTGGTGTGGATGCGGCCATCGATGCTGGGCTGAATCCGGTAAAGCTGAACATGGTATTGCTCGCCGGATTGAACGAAAACGAGGTCGACCGCATGGTGGATTACGCTGCTCAGCGGGGGGCCGTCCTCCAGATAATAGAGTTGTTGGAGGTGGGCGGGAACGGTATTGGGAGATACCATTTGAGTCTGGAGGATGTGGAACGAGAGCTGGGTTCTAAGGCTATCGCGATCCGAACACGCTCGATGCAGGCACGGAGAAAGTACATCTTGCCACGAGGCGAGGTCGAGGTGGTGAGACCCGTTCACAACACGGAATTCTGCATGCGGTGTACGCGTTTACGTTTAACCCCGGACGGCTACCTCAAGCCGTGTCTCATGCGGAATGACAACCTCGTTGATGTACTTTCACCTATCAGGGCCGGGGATTTGAAGGGAGCACATAAAGCATTTGCTGAGGCCATTGCACGCAGAGGACCGTACTTCAGAGGTGGAGGAAGTGAGATATGCGTTCATGCTCGCATATGATGGCTCACGCTATTTTGGATTCGTCAGGCAGCCCGACCGCCCCACAGTCGAGGGTGAGCTGTTAAGGGCGTTCAGGAGATGCGGGCTCTACAGCGACTTGAGGAAGACAAATTACAGGGTGGCCGCGCGCACCGACCGGGGGGTGAGCGCGATGGGGCAGGTGGTGGCTCTGGACCTCATGGGAGCACCCGAGCTCGGGGAACTGAACGCCGCATTGCCCAGGGATATCGCGGTGCTCTCCATCGCTAGGGTGAGGCCGGAATTCAACCCCAGGACTGACTCCACCAGCAAGCATTACAGGTATGTGTGCGAGATGCCTCCAGGGTTTGACCTCCGCGGGACCCAACGCGCCGCAAAGCTTTTCGAGGATGAGCATGATTTCAGGCATTTCTGCAAACGGGAACCAGGAAAGCCCACTAGGGGGAAGTTTCAATACGTGGGGTTAACAGGGGGAAAATTTCTGACGTTTGATTTCGTCGCGCGGGCTTTCTTGCGTCAGCAGGTCCGGAGGGTCGTTCAAGCCCTGCTGGACCTCGGAACCGGGAAGCTCGATATGGGTGAACTGGGCTCTATGTTGGAAGGAAGAGCGGATCATTCCATGCGCCCCGCCCCGCCGGATGGCCTGTTTCTGGTTGGCGTGAGGTATCCGAGGATGAGGTTCGATCATGATGCTTCCGCCGTGAAGAGGTTCGTCGAGTATCTCCGAGAGTTCAATTCCCCCGCACGCTGCACGATGGCGCGCATGCTGCTTCATAAGGGATTTTAATTTCCACGGACGATTTAGAACGATATCCATGCCTCCGAAGATAAAACAGCTCATCCACAACGGAGTCCTGGTGCCGGTTTACGAGCCCAGGGGGTTCACCCTCAAATACAGAGGAAGGGAGATCTCGCTCACCCCTGCCCAGGAGGAGATGGCAGTGGCCTGGGTGCGGAAGCTGGGGACCGACTACGTGAACGATCCGGTCTTTGTGAGAAATTTTCTCAAGGATTTTACCAAGGCCCTCGGCGTGGATTCAAACTCCAAGATTGAGGATTTCGACTTTTCCGAGATTCAGCGCTGGATCGAGGGGGAGAGGCTGAAAAAGGAGAGCATGTCCCGGGAGGAGCGAAAGGCCTTGGCAGAAGCCAGGAAGAAGATCCGGGAGGCCAACAAGGAGAAGTACGGCTACGCGATCCTGAACGGGGAGCGCGTGGAGATCGGAAACTACACGGTGGAACCCTCGTGTATCTTCATGGGGAGGGGCAATCATCCTTTGCGTGGAAGGTGGAAGCAGGGCGCCACCTACGAGGACGTGATCCTGAACCTCTCGCCCGATGCTCCAACCCCCCCGCTTCCGGAGGGGAGGCGGTGGGGTGGACGGGTCTTCGATCCGGACGCCCTCTGGGTGGCCAAATGGAGGGACAAGCTCAGCGGTGAGATGAAATACGTGTGGCTGGCTGACACGGCCAGGTTCAAGCAGGAGCGGGAGATCGAAAAGTTTGACCGGGCGGGCGATCTGAAGAAGTTTATCGGAAAGGTGAGACGGCACATTCAGTCCAACTTGGATTCGGAGGATCCGTTGACCAGGAAGGTTGCCACGATCGCCTACCTGATAGATACCCTGAAACTCAGGGTCGGTGACGAGAAAGACGAGGATGAGGCGGACACGGTCGGAGCGACGACCCTCAGGGGTTCGCACGTCAAGATAAGCGATTCCGGAGAGGTCAAATTCGATTTCCTCGGCAAGGACGCGGTCAGGTGGGTGGTGACGATAAAGCCACCACCACAGGTGGTCGAGAACCTGAAGTCGTTCATCAAGGGACCCCGAGAACAGATATTCTCCGGTGTTCGGTCGGAGCACGTGAATGAGTTCCTCTCCCAGGTAATGCCGGGACTCACGGCCAAGGTGTTCAGGACCTACCACGCGTCGAAAGCGGTGGAGGACTACCTGTCGAAAAGGAGGCTGGAGGTGGAGGCCCCGGAGTTCGACAAGAAGTATACGGCCAAGATGGCGAACCTGGAGGCGGCGACCACCTGCCATCACAAACGCAAGCTCCCGAAGAACTGGAAAAAATCTCTCGAGCGCAAGATGGAGAGGCTGAACAAGCTTCGAGCACGGCTGGAGGAGGTCAGGAAAAAGCCCAGGACCGAGAGGCGGAAAAGACAGATAGAGCGATTGAAGGAACGCATAAGAAACGTCAAACTTCAAATCGAGCTCGCGAAGAAGACCCGGGACTATAACCTGGGAACATCGCTTAAGTCGTACATCGATCCGCGGGTATTCGTAAAATGGGCCAAGAGCGTCGGGTACGATTGGAGAAAAATCTATCCAAAGACCCTGCAGCGGAAGTTCACGTGGGCCGAAAACGAGACTTCGGGCCCGTAGGAGCGATCCGTGGGGCCCGTTTTTTTCGGTTGTGGGTCACCCATTTAAGGCATGGGTGCGAATATTGTCAGAGAGGGGATAACAGGCGGTGGTCGGGTTGTCCTACCCGTGGGATGCTGTTGTTATAATTGCTTTGTTCGCTACCTTGGCCTGTGTCTTGGTCATCTTGATATCCAAATACAATGAATCCCGTGTCCTCGTGAGGAGAGTGGCGGAGCTGCGCTCCATAATTCTGGACAGTGAGGGACGTTATCTGGGCCGGGTGAAGCATGATAAGAACGGTGGACACACGGGCAGGCTGATCCTGCCCAGCGGCGGTGAACTCCCCATTCTGATCTGGCACGTACCCGGGGTCGGTTCTAAAGGAAACGTATCACAGGACCTCATCAGCGAACCCGTGATACTGGTGAGGTCCGAGGAATCGACGCCCGAGCCGGGTGCGGATGAGAGCGGTGGTTCAGAGTTTACAGGTGGGCTCCCGGCATTCCCGAGACCTAAGTTTTCCCTGAGGGATATTGCGAATGCGGTGTACTCTGGCTCGTACTCCCCTCCTGCCGTGCAGAAGTTACCGAATATCTCCGAGGAGAGATGGGACGAGCTCCGGGATAGGCTGCGGAGGCTCAGGGGCTTGAGGGAAGGATCAAAGTTCGGAAGGTCCGTGATAAAGTCGAAGCTCGGAGGATCGAGACCGGTGAAAACGACACCTGAATGGACTAGGAGAAGACTGCTTGGGATCATGAATTCTAGGACAAGATTGATGTAAAAGTTCAGGCGCCGACAACTTCTAGGTAGAGATTCATGTTTTCCCCTTCAAGTTCAAAGGCAGACGTGCTCACGTCGAGCCTGTACTTCCCGGGCAGTGAGTCCTGAGATACAGATATGGAGAATTCCACCACCCTCTCCTCTCCCGCCCCCAAGATATCTACTGTTATTTCTCCGTTCTCCACCTGAAGTGCTTCCGGGTCAGAGGGGGTAACCGTGACGCATACAGCGTGGGCGTCGGTCGTGGTTGAGGTGTTTTTTATGCGTACGGTCAGCGAGGTATTCTCTCCTGGCTGAATCATGTTTAAACCGAAATCGGCCTGGAGGACCGATATACGTTCCCCTACGCCCCCGACCAGAAAAACGGCTATGACCAGACCAGCGATTCCTATCGAGAAAATCGTCAGGAGGGGTCTGTGTTTCTGTAGATCGTTATTCAAGTTCCTCACCTTATGGAACTTCATCTCATCATTTAAGGCGGCTGTTAAAGAGTTTTTTGATGGAGGGTGAGACCAACCACCACAACTCACAAGCTTGACATGCGAAAAAGCGTGAAATTGCGGCTGTCCCGGTTAGGATCATCACCCTGAATTATCTTTTCTGGCGCCTTTTGTCCGTAGATTTAAACATCGCCATTCCTCCCCAGAGTCCGATCAAAAACCCCACTCCGTGAGCAAAGACATCGATGCCGGGCCCCACGTTTAGAAATCTGCCTGTGTTCGTCAAGATCGCTATCAGAAAAGCCATGAGGAGGGAGAGCACAAATATCGCCCGGAGCTCTCTCCACGATTTGCGGTTGAACCTTAATTTCCGCTTTTTCTTGGACCTTCTCTTTGTCATTGTTTTGAGGTGGCCGGGGAGGCTCAGGAGGGCTCCGGCCAGCACCACCCCGAGGGAGCCATACACTATCCCTGATGCACCCCAGGAGCTGGATCCGGGGCCGACCAGGGTGGTGGGATACTCGATCAGGTTGGCACCGATGCCGGAGAGGAAGACCAGCCACAGAAACGCCCTGCTCCAGCGTCTGCGGATGTCCGGCGAGTGGACCGACACCACCGGGATGAAGAGCAGGACGGAGAGGGCAAAGCCCTCCAAATTGCTCACCAGGTGGCCCAGCTCTGCGTGGGTGAACGCCGAGGTCAGGATGCCCCAGGGCGTACTCGGGGAGAGCCACAGGGATTCGAGCAGATCCGGGTGCAGCGCGATCAGGGAGTAGACGGAGATGTTGAGGAGGGAGAAGATGATGAACGCAATGCTTAGTGGGTGAAAGCCTGTTAGACGGCGGGAGATGCGGGCGTACACCCTTACAATTTTTGATGACCGTGTTGTCATAGTTGCTCAATACCCTTGACGATGCTCTCTTTTATAGTTTCGAACTCCGGCAGCTTGCCCATGATCAAATTTTTCAGGTCGACCTTCCAGAGCTTGGCCATCCTTTCGACGCGCTCCACAAATTTTTCGGCGTCGAATTTCATCCCGTGTATCCTGAGTTTTCGATCCACCAGCTTCAGGTCCAGCTTAACCCCCTTCCCAAGAAGAAACCATATATCGTAGAGGTCGCGGGGTTTTTCCCTGACAAAAATCGCCCTCACCTTTTCAGCCAGCATTTCCTCCGCGCGCATCGAGAACACATCGAAACTTGGGATTTCGCGGTACATCGAGCTGATGGTCATGCGCTCCGGACCCAGGATCACCCTTTCGCGGAGACTGATGTTGAGGGGGATGAAACAGAGGCTTTCCCGGCTTCCGCGGTAGAGGGGGCCACGGAAGAGCAGTCTGAAATCGAGTTCCCTGCGGTGGCGCTTCACTTCCTTCACGCGTCCGGACACCCCTAAGAACCTGAGCCCCTCGACTGCTTTCCGGACGACTTCCTCGAGGTCGAGGCGCTTAGCCAAGGTGAAGTCCAAGTCCTCGCTGAATCGGCTGAGCTTATGCAACTTGTACAGGCAGGTGTCACCCTTGAATACCAGCTCGGGGCCGACTTCACTGTAGAGGCCGAAGAGGAGCAGCTCCTGGAGGTAATCCCGCTCGGCGTTTGCGGGCGTCAGGCGCTTCAGGCGGGCAACTTCACCCAGCTCATCTGAGCCCAACATTGTCCACCACCATCCACCGCTCGTCCTTTTTGCCCTCGGCAGGGAGTGCGTGGTCGAGCTTCGTGTAGTTCCTGCCGACGAATTTTCTGAGTTTCCCGTGGGTCCTGACCCCTAGGCGTTCCAGCATGTAACCGAAACGCTTCGCCAGCGAGCCGTCCCCGATTTTGAGCACGTAGTCGGTCAGCTTTTCCGTATCGATTGACCTGAAATTTTTTCGCACCATCTCCGCTATTTCCGAGAAAGAAACCCGACGGAACAGCACCGAATCGAGGAGAGCTTTCTCGGGGTCGGCCATGAATATTTCAAGACCATCCCGCTGAAGCTTCTCGAAACCGAAAAAGCTGGACGGCTTGGTCTTGATGAAAACTATCCTCGCTCCACCGAAGGTCAGCTCCCTCCGCTTGCGGCTGCGGGTGGTCACGACGTGGATCACGGTCGGGAGCTGCTCGGTGAGGCCGTGGTGCCGGAGGGCCGCCCAGCACGAGATGTAGGATGGCCAGGTGAGGTTCGAGGCTATCAGGAGGGGATCACGATACACGGTGTACTTCCCTCGCTCTATTTCCGCGATAAGCCCCTCGTTCTTCAATCTGTAGACGACCAGCTTTGTGTACGCGCGGTCCTTTCCAATTATCTCCCCGACCTTCTTGTTGCTGAACACGGCGTACTTCTCGAGCGCCTTTAATAATTCAATTTTTTTCATTGAATCACCTAGGTTATCATTTTTGATAACTATGGTTAAACGACTATAAAAAGCCTTGTTGAGGGCGTGTTATATCAAAAAATAGATCGTGATTTTTGTTAATGAGAAGACGGTGAATGTCAGGGCAAGGGAATGGAAACCAGATAGATTGCGTGAAATGGTGCGGACTTTTATTCTCCCCATAACTTCACTGAGTTTTTTACCTCCTTCGACGCTTTGTCAAATCAGGACATTCGACATAGACCCTCTCGACCACGAAACCCGGATTCTTCCACCAGGGTAGTCTGATCGGTTGTGCAGGTCTTGTCTTTTTCTTGGCCATTTTCACCACCTCGTTAGTAAGTGTGGGGAATCATATTTCTTAATATTTTTTGATAAAATTATTCCAAAAAGAATATATGCGCAAAAACGCGAAAATATCGATGATGATGCCAGATGTTCGGGAGATAGCCCGCAGGCGGAAGGCGCTCGGCCTCACTCAGGTTCAGCTCGCGTGCCGGGCGGGTGTGAGTCAGTCGCTGGTGGCGAAACTCGAGGCGGGGCTCGTGGATGCGACCTACTCGAAGGTCAGACGTCTGTTTGAGGTCCTTGAGGGGCTCGAGACGGAACGGAAGGCGGTTCCGGTTAAGGTTCTGAGCAACCGGCCCGTCGTGGGAGTGCATGTTGGGGACCCGGTGGGCAAGGCGATCGGGCTGATGAAACGTTATGGTTATTCCCAGCTTCCGGTTTGGGACGGGGAGCGCGCAGTGGGGAGCATCTCGGAGGGGGACATCACCAATTATCTTGCGGAGGGAAAGGATCCATCTTCGTTATCCAAATTGAGGGTTAGCGATGTTATGG
>CAZMCI010000017.1:0-12977 GCA_964564905.1 Hadarchaeota archaeon (SeqCode)
AGAGCCATACCTCATCACTCCACAGCTCGTGCTCCCACGTCCAGAAGATAAATCTGACGTAGACACCGAACTCTCCCCTGAGCCCGAACTTCGACATCATCCACCATGCCAACCTCGCGGAAACCGCATATAAACGTTGAACGTTCCCATACTCAGAGGCTCGGCCGGACGCAAAGCCCAGGTGTGCGTTTTCAGGTGACCGGAAATGGATTCCCAACAAATTCGGCATGCGCCGCCTCGTTAGCGCCATTTGTATTCTGTGTATTTGATTTTGCCCTTTTATAGAAAGGAGGAGAAGAACTTTCGGGGGGCAGCAGATGGCCCAAGCGGTCGACATTCGCAGCGTGGTGGTACAGGGGCTTTCGGTCCTGCTCATTTGCGCATTCATCGAACTGGGCGCGGGAGGAGTTCTCGCAGGGATGGATGACTACTTCACGAGTCTACTTCCCGGTCTGATCGTGATGGTTCCTCCGCTTCTAGGACTCAGGGGCAACATCAACGGTGCTCTGGCCTCCAGATTTGGCACTGGGTTGAACACTGGTACAATCAAACCCCATTTGAGGTGGTCAAGAGAAATAAAGGTAAATTTGGTATCGGCACTAATACTCAGCACCGTCGCTTCCCTGATCATAGGGGTCCTATCGTTCTGGGTCAACATGCTCACCGGGGCCCCCACCATAGGAATCATACAGCTTGTAACCATAGCGATCATAGCAGGAGTCACCTCCGGGGTGCTCCTATCGTCGCTCACCGTCGTGGTGGCCATCTTCACGTTCACGCGGGGCTTGGATCCAGACAACCTCACGGCGCCGTTGATGGCGACCGTGGGTGATTTCGTGACCACTCTGTGCATTTTCCTAGCGGTAAGCCTGGTGATATGAATGGTCGCCTACCGTATCAAGCGCATAGTGCTCGAAAGCTTGCCCGTCCTCACCGCCGCAATCATCATAGCGTTGGCCGCAGGGTACATCCTGAACTCCAGCGTGGCAGAAATATCCGAGATTCCATTGATCCTGATGATGATACCTCTGATAAACGGGATCGGAGGAAACCTCGGCAGCATCCTAGGGGCCAGGCTCACCTCCGCCCTCCACATCGGCACGCTGAAACCAAGACTGAGAGGTCAGCAAGTACTGAAGGGAAACGTGGAGGCCACCGTCATAACAAGCTTTGCCATCTACGCCGTTCTGGGGGCCATCATCTTGGCGATATCCAGCGCGACTGGCATAACCATGGCTCGCTCACTTTCCCTCACGCTGGCATTTTTCATCGCCGGGGTAACCCTGAGCGTTTTGACCATCTTCATAACCACGGCTGCGGCTTTCGTGTCGTTCAAGGGAGGGCTGGACCCAGACAACGTGGTGATTCCCATACTGACATCGATAGGTGACGTGCTGGGCGTAACCTGTTTAATGCTGGCGATAAAAATAGTAGGAGTGTGACGGGATGGTGGAAGTATTCAAACCAAAAAGCGTGCGGGAGCTCCTCACGGAGATGAAAAACGTATCGGACCTCATGATAGATCTGGCCTATGCGTCCGTACTGTTGAAAAACCGGGAACTGGCAGAGCGCGTGCACGAACTGGAGGCCAAAATGGACGAGCTGATGTATCAAATCAGGACGATAGCCGCAGTCGTGACGCGGAATGTCCATGAAGCCAGAAAGATAACCGGCATCCTCCAGGTGGCGAGCGCCGCGGAATCCATATCAAACGCAACCGGAGACATCGCCGATCTGGTCAGGAGCAGGGCCAGGATACATCCGGTGGTCCAAGACGCCTTCAGGGTCTCGGATGAAAAGATCGCCAGCATCAAGATCAGAAATATCTCCACCATCAGGGACAAAAAATTGTGCGACCTTAAACTGGCCTCCAGCATAGGAGTCTCCGTCCTCGCCATAAAGCGCAGAGGGGAGTGGATCACTCCGGTCACGCGTGAATCTTTTGTCCTCTCGGGAGACACCCTGATCGTCAAGGGACCACCTGACGGTATCACGATGCTATGTGGGATGGCCGGTTCCTCCAAGGAAAGCTGGACCCCGGGGGATGGGTTGCCTTCGATCAGAAAATGTTTAGCCGAAATGCGCGACCTCAGCAGCCTGATGGTGGACATGGGGTACTCATCCATACTTTTCGGTTCACGCGAGATCGCTGAGGAAGTCAGCGAGATAAACGAAAAATTCGAAAAACTCAGCTCAAGGCTCTGGACATCCGTCCTGAAGGCCGCGAGGCACGAAAAAGATGTCATCGCGCTGAGCAACCTCCTGCGGGTGGTCAGGGCCATAGAGCAGATCTCCAACGCGGGCAATTCAATTGTCGATGTGGTGCTCCGTGGCGTTGAGCTGCACCCGGTCTTCGTTCAGGCGTTTGCCGAGGCCGACGAGCAGATCGGCAGGGAAACAGTCTCCGAGAGATCAAAATTCGTGGGCAGATCCCTGAAGGAACTGAACCTCTGGACAACGATGGGGGCCTATGTGCTGATGATAAAACGCAGGAAACGGTACATCTTCGATCCGCCCCGCCGTACTAGGATCCGGGCCGGGGATCTGCTGATAGTCAGAGGAAGCGGAGGAGGGGTAGGAATGGTGAAAAAGATGGCGAGGGGGAGCTGATTGAGACTCATATGGTGCAAGGATCTGGAAGACATCGTGAACATCGCTCGGGGCCAGGGGTGGATGTTCCATTTTGAGTCCGGAAACAGGCACTATTATTACGTTTACGCTGGAAGCGAGCACGAGCTTCTCTGCCTCAGCGTCAGCACGAAGGAACCTGTAAACGCAAAATACGTTTCGATCGACGACGACGGAAAACTGAAACTTTCCCAGGCCCCAATACTGCCCACCTGCGCTAGAATCATAAACGTCGATAAGGACGAGGGGTTTGAGGAGATGCTCAGAAAATCATCTGGCCAGAGATAAAAGGGCTATTCGTTCCATGATCAACCTCTCAACGGGGGCGATTTTGAGCTCTTCTCGAGATATGGAAAACACTTCCTTCAGCACGGACACCTTATCACGCGTGAGTTCGAGGACCGTGTCATCGGGCCTTACATTCAGACCCCGGAATATCCTGTCGAAGGCGGACCTCACCTGTCGGGCCGTGTTTCCGACCACAACAAACGCCAAGTTCATTTTTCCCTCGTGGATACCCACTTTTTGGAAAGCGCGCGCGATCTGACGCTCGGCCGCTACCCAGCACACCAGCTCGATCCCCAAATGATCCGCGAAATTGTGCCCAGTGGACGATGCCACAAGGGCCAGATGAGCAGCATGCACGAGATGCCCTACTCCCCCTATCTTGGAAGCGTCGAAGACTTGGGTGAGGGTCCCCTCCTCACGATCGACCCTCCCCAACGCATGGAGAAATTCTGCGGTGCTCCTCACAACCGCATTTCCCCCGGCCAGTCCGACAATTCGCTTGCCGAACGGTCCCCTGAGCGAAAATACCCTCACTTTCCGCGCAACGCTCATAAGGTTCACCTGCAGATACTCTCATGAGACAGATGAAGCCCACTGCTTATAAGTTGAAGATAGAGGACCTCGTGCGGGGACAGTACGTGCGCTCAACCGATGGAAGCGAGCCACCCCATCTCTTGACTCCATGGAATCAGCGCGTTACGCGGGTGAGGATAATGGGGACGGTAGTCGACAAGTTCGTCAGGGGGGACCAAACCTACGCCGCCCTCCGGGTCGACGACGGGAGCGAAACAATCAGTGTGCGGGCGTGGAGGGAAGATGTGCCCAACCTCAGCTGGATAGGTGTGGGCTCGACGGTCGACATCATCGGGCGTGTCAGGGAATTCGAGGGGGAGGTTTACTTGGTTCCGGAATTGGTCATACCGGTCGAGGACCATAATTGGGAGCTCGTCAGAGAACTTGAGGTGATAGAATCCAGAAGAAAAGCGTTGGCGGATGGTGTCCGGCCGAGAACCACGTCCTCGGAAAAACTTGAACCCGCCGCATCGACCACGGGGACGCAGCCCCCCACCCAACCTGAGTACCTGGACGAGGAACCTCCGCTGCCCCAAATCCCCGAGGAGATCAAAAAGAAAATTTTTCTGGCCTTGGAGAAGCTGGATAGAGGAAGCGGCGCTACCGTATCGGAAATCTCCCATGAACTCAATCTCCCCCTTCAGAAGGTAGAGGAAGCCACGCGTGTGTTCCTGGTGAAGGGAGAGGTATTTGAGCCCACAGCGGGAAAGTTTAAACTGATGAGGTGATGGGAATAACGGAAAATTATGAAGAACTTTTAGACCGGGCGCTGGAGCAAATCCCCAAGGCGATCTTTGAGAGCTCACGCTTTCAGATCCCCGAAGCAGAGGTCACCACGGTCGGAAACCGCACCATCATCAAAAACTTAAAAAACATAGCCGCCACGCTTAACCGCGAGCCTAGCCACCTCATGAAGTACCTTCTCAGAGAACTGGGAGCGGCGGGGGATATGCATGGATCCCAAGCCATCTTTCAGGGGAAATTCTCAAAGAGTACTGTGGATGAACGGATCCGTCGATACGTAGAGGAGTTCGTGCTCTGCAGGGAATGCGGAAAGCCGGACACCAAGCTGGAACGGAAGGAACGCGTCTACATACTTAGGTGCGAGGCCTGCGGGGCTCGAACCCCAGTCCGGGGGATATGATGCTACTTCTTAAGACCCTCCGCACTTCCAGCGAAAACATCGTGGTCATCTGCGACAGAGAACTTTTGGGACAAACACTCAAAGAAGGGGAGCTCAGGCTAGAAATCAAGAAATCATTTTACGAGGGAAAAGAAGCGAGCGTAGAAGAGTGTCTCCGAGCCCTGCGAGATGCCACAATAGGAAACTTGGTGGGATCCATCGTGGAACATGCGACCAAAGCGGGGATAATCGACCCAAAAAACGTCATGCGCCTTCAAAATGTACCCCATGCACAACTCGTAAGACTGTGAACACGCTCAGTACACGATCACGCTTCGAACACAGGGCAGTTTTCTCAGACTTTCGATCACCTCCCCCTTTAATGGTTCGTCGGTGATGATGGTGAGTTTGGGTTGAGGAATGAAATACGGATCGTCAGCGACCGTCTGACGGATGCTCACCCCAAATTTGGAGATCACCCTGAAGACATCCTTCAGAATCCCCGGCTTTGCGGCGTCCTCGGGTATGATCTCGACGACCCCAAGTCCGATGCTATGGGCAACACCTTTCAGATATGGAAACGGTGCTAGGTTCCGAAATATCCCGCTGAGCACCCTGTCACTCAGGATTCGTTTCGCTGTCAGATCGACGATCCTGCGATCCACCCCCGCATCGCGGGCTATCTGGGTCGCAGGTATCCGGATGTCTCCACACATGACCTCTCCGTCCTCCCTGACCCGCAGCCCGTACTTGAAAAGGACACGCGCGACGTTAAGCTGGGCGGGATAATCCCTGAAGACCTCCTGAACCTGTGCCCATATCCCGTTTTTTCCGATGAACTCACGTTCGGCTCCACCCATCTGCGCCAGCACCAGCCGGACGAGGCTTTCCATGAACTCCTGATCTATTTTCAGCTCACGGGCACGCTTGCGAACGTAATCGATGATCTCCCTTTCCCTTTTCTCATCTCTTATCTCGAGGTTCATTTTTTGCTTGATCACCGCGATCTCCTTGGCCAGCCTGAGACGTTGCGCGACCAAGGAGATGAGCTGCTCGTCGATCCTATCTATTTCCTTTCTGAGCTCCCGCAACTTTTTCGAATGCATGAGCACTTCACTCATAATTTCGATGCGGGTTTGGTTATAATTATCTTTCCAGTACGTCTCCGCCATGCTCTCTCTATTCTTCCGACATCGCCCGGCTTGGCTACGGCCACCACTGCCGGTCCGGTCCCGGTAAGCCCAGAGGCTAGGGCACCTCCAGCTATCGCCTCCAGGGCGGGTAACGGGTCATGTCCCAGCGCGCTCGAGTAGAGCATCCCGTTCAGCGACAGTGCACCGAACACGTCACCCCGCATCGCCATTTCGTGCGCAAATTCGACGCCATCCGTGATCTCCCTGAGGCGTTCCCGCCTTATCCTGGAGGTGTAGAACTTGCCCGGAGGGACATGGATCAATATTTTCAGCCGGGGATCCAGATCAAAAAACTTGAGCACCTTCCGAGCTGTGTTATCGGTCACGACGCCGCGACCGTACAAGGAAGCCGCCGCATCGTCCAGGGCGCCAGTTATCGTCACTCCTGCCTCAAAGGCGGCGTCTATCCCAAGGTCCAACACGAGTTCTGGAGGGGGACTCTTCCCAAGCGCTGCAAATGTGGCTAGAACCGCTGCATTTGCCGCGGCGCTGCTGCTGGAGAGACCAACGGCTATCGGAAACTCGGACTTCGTCTTCACCGTGGCACCATACGTGCCCTCCAGCCTGAGATATCTCAGGACCTTCTTCACGCACGTCTCGATCAACCTTGGACTCTCCCTTTTCCCGTCCACCAACTCACCTGTGATCCTCTTAGAACCCGGAATCAATTCAACCCTCGCATGGACCTTCAGATCCACACCGAACGCCGCACCTCTTCCCGTGGCGATGGCGTTGACCACAGTGGCTGAGGCATAAGCAGAAGCTGTACCCACCAACCTGCTCAAACAAGCACCCCTATCTGAACCTGAGGGGGTCGATCTTTCCAGCCCTGAGCATGTGATCCACCAAGACCAGAGCGAGCATGGCCTCCGCGACGGGTACTATCCGCGGGCATATGTTCGGGTCAAAACGTCCTTTGAGTTCGATTTTTCCTTCCTTCATTTTCGCCAGATCGACCGTTTGTTGGGGCTTGGTGATAGAAGGTGTTGGTTTGACGGCTATTCTCGCCACTATGGGCATGCCCGTGGAAATACCGCCCAAGATCCCCCCGGCATTGTTCGTCTTGGTGACCAGTTTTCCTCCCCGCAGCGCTATCGGATCGTTGGCTTCCGACCCCCGCATCTCCGCAAACTTACAGCCCGCTCCTATCAGAACGGCCTTGACGGATCCTATCGACATCAAAGCACGGGCTATCTCGGCGTCCAATTTCTCGAATACTGGCTCACCCAGCCCGGCAGGTACCCCAAGCGCGATGACCTCAACCATCCCCCCGGTACTGTCGCCTTCGGACGCTGCTTTCAATACGGCCTCCTTCATCCGTTCCGCGACCTTCATGTCCGCGCATCGCATCGGATTTCGTTCCACGTTTTTCCTTATCTCCTGCGGAGACGGATCGCGCTCGAGCTTTACACCGGCGGCCTCGACCGTATGGGCCAGCACCTCCACTCGATGGGCTGCCAGCAGCTTTTTCGCTATCGCCCCGGCCGCAACACGTCCTATGGTTTCGCGTGCCGACGCCCTCCCGCCTCCACGGTGATCGACGTGGCCAAACTTGAGTCTGTATGCAAGATCGGCGTGGCCGGGACGGGGCCTGGTTCGAACCTCCTCATACGGCGACGAGTCCACATCCACATTGCGCACAAGCATGGAAACGGGCGTGCCCAGGGTCTTTCCCTGGAAGACCCCCGACAGTATCTCGACCTCGTCACGCTCTTTTCTGGGGGTGGCAAGAACCGACTGGCCTGGACGCCGGCGATCGAGCTCCCGCTGAATGTCCGCCTCGCTCAGCGGCATGCCCGCGGGAACTCCATCAACCACGACACCAATTGCGGCACCGTGGCTTTCTCCCCAAGTCGTGACCCTGAAAATTTTTCCAAATGTGTTCCCACCCATGTCTACTACCACCTGAAACTCACCGACGGTTCTATAAACCCTTGTGCTCGCGCTGAACGGGCATTATTTGATTAACTCTATTCTCGCCCCAAGTTTTTGCATATCCTCCACAAACGTGGGGTATGAGACTGGAATACTTTCCACACCGCTCACGATTGTTTTACCACGCGCGACCAAACCAGCCACCGCAAATGCCATGGCCATCCTATGGTCGTTGTACGAGCTCAGTCTCGCCCCTTTCAGCTGCTTCACTCCTTTCAGCTTCAGCTCATCGGGCAGTTCTTGTACCTCCGCCCCAAGTTTCTTGAGTCCGGTCGCCAAGGCCCGGATGCGGTCGGTCTCCTTGAATCGGAGGTGGGGGATGTTCAAGAGCCTGGTTCGTCCACTCGCGACCGACCCCAACACCGCAAGCACCGGGACCAGGTCCGGATTATCCCCACAGTCCGCCTCGATACCTGAGAGCTCCCCTGTGGCAGAAACTTCGACAGTTTTTCCACGGGTCTTTACATCCGCACCAAACTCCTCAAGGAACTTTACGATGCGCCTGTCACCCTGGACCCCTCCAACATCAAGGTTGTTCACCTTAACGTTCGAACCGGTAAGCGCCGCCGCCCCCAGCACGAAAGCTGCAGACGAAAAATCGCCTGGGATAGCCATGTCGAGCGCCCTAAAAGTTTGGCCACCACGGATCTTAAATTCAGTCAAATCCCGATTTCGTTTTATATTCGCACCAACCGCATCCAGGAGTTCGAGAGTGATTTCTATGTACGGTTTGGAGCGCAGTTCTTCAGTTATGGTGAGCTCCACATTTTCCCGAGCATACGGAGAGGCTATCAGCAGGGCTGAGATGAATTGCGAGCTAACCGAACCCGTTATCTCGACGCTGCCGCCGCTTAGACCACCCCCCACCACCACGGGAGGCCTGCCACCCTTGCCCTCGCAACGGGCTTTTGCACCCAATTTTTCGAGAGCTTCGATAAGCTGGCCCATTGGACGTTTTAAAATAGATTGGTCGCCCGTGAGGCGGATAGGCTTAGGCGAAAGAGCAGCAATTGCACTCATCAGGCGAATGGTGGTGCCTGAATTTTTGGTGTCTATTACATCTACGCGTGGTTTGAGTTCACCCCCGGTGCCGTTGACTCGCCAAATCCTACCTTCTCGAACCACTTTTGCGCCTAACGCCCGGACGGCCTCGATTGTCGCCTCGGTGTCCAAGCTCAACAATGGATTTACAATTTTGCTTTCACCCTGGGCCAGTGCTGCTATCATGAAAGCACGGTGGGTGTACGATTTAGATGGTGGCGCTGTGATCTCCCCGGATAATTTTGAGGGCTCGATTTTCAACTGCATCATAAGGTCCCCGATTGAGATTACGCTGCCGCTCTAAAAAGGCATTCCAAAACCAGCCCACCCCTCCCCTCCAGTTTTTAACTCTACCGCCGGAAGCTCCCTTTCCGAAAGAGAAGTTGGGGCAACCCGTAGCCTTCGGTTCTGATTGGATCCGGTTTTGAGCTAGATGAACCCGAGAAGAAAACCTCGCAGGACGTTCCGGAGGGATTCGATAGGGATTATATAGCATCCCTGCAAATACTCTCAGTAGGGCTGGGACGGCCCGAACCAACGCCTGTGGAGGCGGGGCTCCTACCCGGCATCCCGGCGCGAGCCGTGAGCGCTGGGCGGGGGGCATCGTCGAAGCAGGAAATCCCCTGCAAAACTGAAGGGGTGGTTCACTGGAGGTACATCATATCACAAAAGGAGGTGACATGCTTGTCTGAGGTCGGAAAGCGCATCAGGCTGGAACGCATCATCAGCCGGAAGACGAGAAAAACGGTGATCGTGCCCATGGACCACGGACTATCGATGGGTCCGATCTCCGGCATCGAGGATATGACGGCCATCATCAACAAGGTGGCAAATGGTGGTGCGAATGCGGTAGTGCTTCACAAGGGAATAGTACGGGCTGGGCACCGAGGATACGGAAAGGATGTCGGGCTGATAATCCATCTATCCGGAAGTACATCTCTGAGCCCAGATCCCAACTGCAAGGTACCGGTAGCCAGCGTGGAGGAAGCCATCTCCCTGGGAGCGGATGCCGTCTCGGTGCACGTGAATGTCGGTGCGGCGAACGAAGCGGAGCAACTGCAGAACCTGGGGGAAACTGCGGAGGCCTGCGCTGCATGGGGGATGCCATTGTTCGCGATGATGTACCCCCGGGGTGCGAAGATAAAGAATCAACGCGATCCTTCGCTCGTGGCACACGCGGCCAGGGTGGGGGCGGAGCTGGGTGCAGACATAGTCAAAACCGTTTACACCGGCAGTATCAGCTCATTTCGCAAGATCGTTAGGGGCTGCCCGGTACCCATAGTCATAGCTGGAGGACCGAAGATGACCACTGACCGCGATGTGCTGGAAATGACATCCGACGCCATGGAGGCAGGGGCGATCGGGATATCCATCGGACGGAACATATTCCAGCACAGGGACCCGAGTGCCATGACGCGGGCACTCGCAAGAATCGTGCACGAAGGCGCATCCGTGGAAAAGGCGATGCGCGAACTGAAAAGGTGAAAACCTTGCCTAAGCTGGTGTGGGTCAAAACAGACTGGGATGAGTCTTGGGAAAACCGGAGACCATTCGTATCGGCTGCAATTGAGTCCGGTGCAGACGCGGTACTCGTGAGGCCCGGAGAAGCCAAAAAGGTACTGGAACTGGGTTCCATCCTCGTAGTGGGTGATGCCGAAACCCCTGAAGCTAGTGTGGTCAAGCTGACCGTGGAAAAACCAGACGTGGACGAAACCCTCCAGCTGATAAGAAAACTCCGCCAACAGGGGAAAAAAGTCGCCGTCCAAGTCGAAGTATCCAACAAGGCGCTTGAACGCGCCGCAGTTGAAGTTGGTAGATCTGCAGATTACCTGATCGCTGTAACTCCAGACTGGAAGGTGATTCCACTCGAAAACATGATTGCGGAACTCCACGGCTCCGAAGTGAAGGTCCTGGCAGGAGTAAAGGACGTGGACGAGGCTAAACTCGCGGTAGAAACGCTGGAGAGAGGGACTGACGGTGTTTTGATTGACCCAAGAGAGCGTGGGGTGGAGGAGATCAAAAAGATATGCGAATCGTTTGGTCAACTAGGCACTGAGCATTTGAAGCTGGTACCTGCCAGGATAAAAAACGTAAGGCCCGTGGGGTCGGGAGACAGAGCATGCGTGGACACGACCACCCTGATGAAGATTGGGGAGGGAATGCTCGTCGGCAGTCAAGCCGGTGGATTGTTTTTGGTTCACTCCGAGACCCTCCCAAGCGAATTCGTGGAACCCCGTCCGTTCCGCGTAAACGCCGGAGCGGTGCACGCCTACATACGGTTACCCGGCGAAAAGACCAAATACATCTCAGAACTTGGAGCGGGAGATGAGGTTCTGATAGTCGATGCTCGAGGGAACGCTAGGACATCCGTGATAGGACGGGTTAAGATAGAGCGGCGGCCGCTCCTGCTTGTGGAGGCGGAGCGAGATGGAGAGATCTACAAAACTCTCCTCCAGAACGCTGAAACGATCAACCTCGTTGGAAAAGACGGCGGACCGATCTCCGTGACCAAACTAAAACCGGGGGATGAGGTACTGGTGTTCATCGAGCGGACGGGAAGGCATTTTGGAATGAAGGTCGATGAGAGTCTGATAGAAAGATAGGAAGTAGAGGGATACGCTTTTGAACCTGCTGAAGATGGGGAAATACAAACTTAGGACTCCCGCTGTCTGCGGTTCTGTGACCGGGAGAACCATCAGAAAAATGAAACTTGGGATCCGCCAAGCGATAAAAGGCGGCGCTGACCTCGTAGAGCTCAGGATGGACGGACTACGCGATTGGTCCGGATGGAAACAACTGTTATCGGAGGACATCCCCGTAGTCCTCACAAATCGTCCCAGACGTGAGGGCGGAGGTTTTGGGGGAGAGGAGGACGCAAGACTTGAGATACTCAGAGAGGGTGTCGAAGAGGGAGTGGCATGCATAGACCTGGAGTTCTCAACACCGCGGGGTCTCCGCGATCCACTGGTAGCCGACGCAAAGGCGTTGGGTGTCACGGTCCTGATCTCCCACCACAATTTTTCCACCACGCCCCACCCGGACCTCCTCGTGAAAACCGCGGAGCGCATCCTGGGATCCGGATGCGATATCGCAAAGCTCGTAAGCTTTGCCAGAAACTCGAACCACGCGCTGCACATGCTCGATTTTCTCGTCAGATCACAGAAAGCGATCCCCGTTCCACTGATAGCTTTCGCGATGGGGGATGCGGGAAAAATAACACGGTTCATTGCGCCGATTTTTGGATCGCCCTGGATTTACGCCGGAGTTGGAAAAAAGACAGCCCCCGGGCAATTCGACCTAGCGACGGCGAGAGAATGGGTGCGAGAGCTGGAGGCGATGGAGGTCAGAAATTGAGCCGTGTGAGGATATTTTTGCTCATAGGAGACCCCGTAAAACACAGCCTCTCCCCAGCCATGTTCAACGCCATCTTCAAGAGGCTCCGTATGAACTGCGTTTACGTCTCTATTGAGGTGCCGGCCAAATTTTTGGCCGACGCCATAACGGGTGTCCGGGCGATGAGGATCTCAGGGCTCAACGTGACGATCCCTCACAAGATAAGAGTTATGGATCTGCTCGACGAACTCGATGAGTCCGCGAGTTTGGTCGGAGCCGTGAACACCATAAAAAATCAGCGCGGGAAGCTGATAGGGTACAACACGGATGGCGAGGGCGCGCTCCGGTCCCTAGAAAAGACGGCTGGATCTGTCCGGGGCAAGCGGGTCGTGCTTTTGGGTGCCGGCGGAGCAGCGCGCGCGATAGGATTTTCCGTGGCCAAGGCGGGAGCTGAGCTGACCATAGCCAACCGAACCATGCCACGCGCAAAAGCTTTGGCCTCCGATATTGAAAGGAAGCTTGGAATTCCCGTACGCGTCATCCCGCTACGCCGGGATCGTCTCAAAAAAACCCTGAAAACCGCTGAGTTGCTCATCAACGCCACATCTGTCGGTATGTACCCCAATACTGATCAGACTCTGGTGACCTCAGACATGATGCACCGAGAAATGACGGTCTACGATATCGTGTACAAACCGCTCGAAACTCGTCTCCTCCGGGAAGCGAGACGAGCTGGGGCTAAAGCCATCGATGGATTGGGGATGCTCATCCATCAGGGAGCGCTATCCTTTAAGATATGGACCGGAAAACATGCACCAGTTAAGGTTATGGAACTAGCGGCGAAACGTGAACTCAAGAGGTGG
>CAZMCI010000017.1:12987-22180 GCA_964564905.1 Hadarchaeota archaeon (SeqCode)
ACTTTGCAAAGAAAAATTTGGGCGAGGTCACCGTGGCCGACATCAACCAGGCCACCGCAGCCAAGACGGCCTCAGAACTCGGAGTCACTGCTAAACCCGTCGAGGAGGCGGTTCCAGAAGCCGAGCTCGTGGTGGTATGCGTCCCCATCTCGAAGACACCCGCCGTGGTAAAATCAGTCGCAGAACGTGCGCAGAGGGGTGCACTGGTAGCCGATATCGCCTCGGTAAAAAGCGATGTGGTAAAAACCATGCAGGAGATCAGGGGGGACGTGGAGCTGGCTTCCATCCATCCACTTTTTGGACCCGGTGCCCGCGAGATCAGGGGGAAGGACTTTGTGATGGTTCCAGTCAGACCTGGAAGGCGCTATGTGGAGCTGAAGAAACTGCTGTCCAGGCTCGGAGCCCGCGTGACCGAAATGGACGCCGAGGAACATGATCGGGTGATGGCGGTGGTCCAGTGCATGACCCATTTCGTGCTATTGGTATACCTACATTCGTTAAAGTGCTTGAAGGGGTTCAAGTTTGCAAAAAAGCTTCGTACCCCTATGTTCAGTCGATTGATGGACCTGGCAAAATCTGTACTCGCCGGAAATCCAGAACTCTACGGGGAACTTCAAGTTCACAACAAGTACGCTAGGACTGCCAGAAGCTGTCTGTTGGAGTCGTGCCGAGCCCTAGATGTCGCTTTCTCCGCCGGAAACTCTAAAAGTCCAAAGGCGATCTTCAAGGAGGCTCTCTCCCCACTCAAGACCGAAGAGATAAAGCGGGCCTACGAGGAACTTTACAGGAGGTTTGAGGAGGACGCGGAATGAAGATCGGGGTGCTGGGGCCACGCGGCACGTACTCGGAGCTCGCTGCAAGGTCATATTTCAAAGACAGGGGAGAATTTGTGTTTTACCCGATGATAACGGATGTGGCGAAAGCCGTCGAACACGATGAGGTACAGGCGGGGGTCATCCCCGTGGAAAGTCTCAGGGAGGGCACGGTCGGAGAAGCCCTCGACGCGCTGGCGTGGACGGATGTCCGCGTTCAAGCTGAGATAGTTCTCCCAATCTCTCATTCCCTGTTAGGAGTGGGTGGAACGACGCTCGAGAAAATCACCCAAGTGCTCTCTCATCCGCAGGCTCTGGCCCAATGCAGAGATTTCCTCCGAGAAAAACTGCCAAACGCCGAACTCATCGAGATGGCAAGCACTGCAAAGGCTGCCGAACAGGTAGGGAAACTCAAACAACAGCACATGGCCGCCATCGGGCCTAAGGAGCTTGCAAAACTTTACGGACTGGATGTGCTCGTGGAGGAGATCCAGAGTGGAGAAACGAACGTGACCCGTTTTCTGTGCTTGGGCAAGCGGGACGAAAGAAGAACGGGGAACGACAAGACCTCAATAGTGTTCTACACCGATACCGACAGGCCAGGCATCCTCCATGAGATCCTGGGAGAGTTCGCCTCCCGAGGTATAAATCTCACGAAGATAGAATCCAGACCCTCCAAAAAAGCCCTGGGTGACTACCTGTTTTTCATAGATTTTGAGGGACACCGGGAAGAAGATAAAATAAAAAAGGCGTTGAACGAGGTCAAAAAGAAAACCGCCATGTTGAAGGTGGTTGGTTCCTACCCAAAACGATTCTAGGTGGAAAAATTGGAGCTCTCAAAACGCATTGAAAAGGCGCTGAGGATAGATCCCTCAAAGACAGAACAGAAACTTGTAGCGTTCGTGAGAAAAAAGGTGAAAGCGGCGGGTGCCACCGGAACCGTGGTCGGACTCAGCGGCGGGTTGGACTCTTCGGTTGTCGTCGCTCTTTGTGCCAAGGCCCTGGGTGGAAAAAATGTGATAGGAGTCTCGCTGCCCGAAGCGGGGGTAACAAGTCCCCACGATGTGGCGGACGCCAGGGAAATCGCGAACAGATTCGGCGTTAGGTTCAAGGTCGTCGATATTACTCCTGCCATGGCCGGCATCAGAAAGAACCTCACGGACTACAGGGTGGGGGCGCTGCTTCCAGCGGCCAACCTCAGACCGCGCGTCCGGATGGTGATCCTATATTACTACGCAAATCTGACGAACAAACTGGTGGTCGGAACCGGGAACCGGAGCGAACTCAGAAGCGGATACTTTACGAAATGGGGGGACGGAGCCGCGGACTTGCTCCCGCTGGGACGTATTTACAAGACCCAAGTCAAGCAACTCGCGTATCACCTAAAACTACCAAAGCACCTGATCGAGAAAAAACCCTCAGCCGGGCTCTGGAGGGGACAGACGGATGAGAAAGAGCTGGGAATCACCTATGAAAAACTTGACATGATATACGCAGGGCTGGACTTAAAACTAAAACCGGCTTCCATCGCGAAAGCTATCGGGGTGAACATCAGGACGGTGAGGAATTTTATCGAGAGGGAGCGTAAAACCAGTCACAAGCTGGCCCCGCCGGAGATGCCGAAACTGTGATCATTTTAGAGGAATGAGATCCACGCACACGCCTGCGGCGATCGTCTGCCCTCCGTGGCGAACGGCAAATCTGCTCAACTCCGGTATCTCGCTCGCACGCTCGATCACCATTGGCTTATCCAGCTTGACCCGTACCAGCCCGGCATCTCCCTTTTTCAGGGCGTTGGGTCTCTCCTCCACCACCCCGCCGCTCCTGGGATCTATCTTCTGAACTATTTCGACCAAACGACCGGGCACGTGCGCGGAGTGGCAGTGAAAGAGGGGCGCAAATCCCGGTGCGAGGTCCGTAGGAGATGCCAAAACTATGATCTTCGCTGTGAAGTCATTTGTAACCGTTGGAGGCTTATCGACATGTCCCGCAACGTGCCCCCGTTTCACCTCACCTTTAGACACGCCCCTGACGTTGAAGCCTATATTGTCACCGGGTACGGCCTGCTGGATCTGCTCATGATGCATCTCTATCGATCGCACCTCCCCTGTTTTCCCGGCAGGCTCGAAAATCACCCGATCCCCAACCCTCAGCACCCCGGTTTCCACCCGTCCTATCGGCACGGTCCCAACCCCTGTGATGGAGTAGACATCCTGAAGGGGAATCCGGAGTGGCTTTCCTGTCGGTTTTTCCGGCTCTGTAAAACCCTCTATCGCGTTGATCAACGTCGGCCCAGTATACCAAGGCATCTTCGAACTTGGCTTTGTGATCCCCTCACCATAAAACGCCGAAACCGGGACGCACGCGAACTTGTCGGCTCCGCGGTATCCAAGACCGCTCAACAGCGATATCACCTTCTCCTTCAGCTCCTTATACACGAACTCTTTGAACTCGACCAGGTCCATCTTGTTTATCGCCACGACCAGCTGCCCCACCCCGAGGGTGAACGCCAGAGCCGCGTGCTCACGCGTCTGGGGCATGATCCCGTCGTCGGCAGCCACCACCAAGATCGCGGCATCCGCCTGGCTCGCCCCGGTGATCATGTTCTTCACAAAGTCACGGTGCCCGGGAGCGTCTATTATGGTGATGACGTTTTTTGATGTCTCAATTTTTTGATAGGCCACATCTATCGTCAGTCCCCTGGTCCTCTCTTCTATCTCCCTATCCATCACCCACGCGAATTTGAAACTTCCCGCCTCGTCCTTGAGCTCCTTTTCGGAAACCACGCCGAGTTCTACGAGAAGCCTTCCTATGAGCGTTGATTTTCCGTGATCGACGTGGCCGATGAAGACTAGGTTTACATGAGGTTTCGCCATCCCCAAGCCTCCTTCCCTAGGTAGCCCTCTCCTTCAACCTGACTCCCTGCATGTAGCTGGAGATGTTGGAAGCCGCAAGCCGCAGATCCCGGGAGAGCTTCTCCGCAGCTCTCCGAAGAGGATCTATGTATAAATGGATGACCTCGGATTTTCCATGCTCAAACTCAAAAAGCTTGTTTGCTATGCGATCCGAGTTGGAAGCGTACTGCTCAAGGGAAGAGACCACCCCCGCACTGAACCCGCTGGAAGAGCGTAGTTTGTCGACCACCGAGGAGATACCCCGCGCCGTGGATTCCACCAGCTTATTCAATCTCTCCTGTCGTATCTCCTCGAACCCCTCCTTCCCCACGAGCATCGAAAGACGGTCTGATAAGAGTTCCGCATTTGCCGCCAAAGAACCGAGATCCGCCGAGACGATGCGCACGGCGGCCCCTACATCGTCGTAGCTCAGCCGCCGCAGCTCAGCCGCCGGCTCCCCAACGTCTGCCCAGAGGGAAAAATTTTCCAGTGGGACCTGCTTGGCCTCGGTGGACCTCTTGGTGTACTGAAAAAACGTGGCGAAGGTGACCAACACAGCCGCGATGGCGAGAGCTACCGCGATGAGGACGAGAGAAGTGGATGCGCCCATCGAAAAAATTGCCATTAACAGGGCAACCAACGCCATCACCAAAGGAAGGACTGCGATCGGAGGTATACGCATATCCACCGTTTAGACCTCTCCCGGGTCATTCAAAAAGCTTTTTGGTCGTTTTCGCATCGAAAGATTGGTCAACTACTCTACCCCGATGGATGGAGCTTGTCCCTCAAGGTGATTCAAATGTCGCCGACTCCAATCATCGGACAAGACGCGGGCGTTGACGGGGCTACCTCTTCCAAAAACATGGACTCAGGATGTTAAGGGCGTCACCCTCACGGTCTCGCCCCGAGAGCTATTCGCGTGGACCTCCCGTCCCCCATCACTCCCGACGTTTACTCACGCTTTCCATCGGGTGCTCATTGAACGAAAATTTAAGGGCACGTCAACCGTGGCAAATCACCCAGCCGAGCCAGTTATTTGGCGCTTTTTTGGTTTCAGCCCGCCCGAAACCGAAAGATACATAATTCCTCCCCACCTCGGGAGATGGGGCCTCAGGATGAACTGAGGTGAATCCGATGGGAAAAATTTCCTCCCGTCATCCACGCGCTGAGTCCCTGCGCATACGGGAACGCCTCGCAGAGGGCTTCAGAAAAGGGCTGGTGGTCCCGGAGGGTCTCTCGGCGCATGGAAGAGGCGAGGCGTTCGACTACATCATCGGCGAACGCACGACAGAATATGCCCGGCGTGCCATCGAAACCGCATGCGCGATGCTGATCTTGGCAAAACATCCGGTGCTCTCGGTAAACGGAAACGTCGCTGCGCTCGTGCCAAAGGAGACGGTGGAGCTGGCTCAGATCAGTGGTGCCAAAATTGAGGTAAATCTTTTCCACAGGTCGCGAAAACGGGAACTGGCGATAACCCGCTGGTTGAAAATGCACGGCGCGGGGGAGGTCCTAGGAACTGATCGAAAATTTTTGACCAAGATAAAGGAGATCCACAGCGACAGGAGAAGAGTCGACCGGCGTGGCATAGCCCTCGCCGATGTCGTGCTGGTTCCCCTTGAGGATGGAGATCGGACCGAGGCACTGAAGAACATGGGCAAACGCGTTATCGCCATCGACCTGAATCCGATGTCGAGGACCGCAAGGGCTGCCGACGTGACCGTGGTGGACAACATCACCCGAGCATTCCCCCTACTGATAAAAACCGTGAGAAAACTGTCACGTCGAAAGCGGGAGGAACTGGCGAAGATGATCAAAAACTTTGACAACGGGGAAAACCTCTCGAAAATGATGAGGTTAATGTCCACCAGGCTGAAAACAGTGCAAAAATCCCAACGTTTATAGAGTTCATTCCCGAAGAGATAGAATGGCGCTGGGGTGCCGGGGTACCGCTTCAAGCGGACCGACAGCTCAGTAGGTAGAGAAGCCAGCGCAAGTTGCTTCGCCTAAAGCGCTCGGCTGTTAAATCGGATATGGATGAAGAACGAACCTCAATCGTGAAAAAACGACATGTCCGTACAGCAACCGAGCGGTCAGAGGTTCGAGAGCTGACGGCAAATCGTCGGCCGGCAATCCTCTCCCCGGCGCCACCCGAAACAGAAAAATTCAAACCATCAGCTTACCATTTGTTTGTGGTGTCGAATTGAAAGTACTGCTGCTTTCGAGGAGGGAGGTCGACAAACTCATCTCGATGCGTGAAACCATCGAAGCTGTCGAAGAGGCGTTTCGGGCAAAAGGACTGGGGAAGGTTCAGATGCCTCCAAAATCATATGTATTCTTCAACCGCTACCAGGGTGATTTCAGGGTGATGCCTGCATACCTGGAAGACATGGAAGCAGCGGGGGTGAAAATTGTCAATGTCCACCCCCAAAATCCCAGTAAATACGGCATGCCAACGGTGATGGCGACCATTGTGCTGATTGACCCACGAACCGGTGCCCCCCTCGCGATCATGGACGGTACAACGATCACCAACGTAAGGACCGGAGCTGCCGGTGCTGTAGCGGCAAAGTACCTGGCACGGAAGGACTCTCGCGTGGTTGCGATGATTGGAGCCGGAGTACAAGCTAGGTTTCAGCTTCTGGCTCTAAACGAGATTTTCAAAATCGAAGAAGTAAGGGTAAACGACAGTGCCGAGAAGAACGCAAAAAAATATGCCTCTGAGATGGAAAAACAACTAAGCATCGACGTGAAGATAACTGACACTCCGGAAGCCGTTCAAGACGCCGATATCATAGTGACAACTACACCAGTCAGGGAGCCGCTCATCATGAACGAGTGGATACCGGAAGGCGTGCATATCAACGCGATAGGTGCCGATGCCCCGGGAAAGGAAGAACTTGATCCCAAAATACTAAAACGAGCGAAGATAGTCGTGGACGATTGGGAGCAGGCATCCCACAGCGGAGAGATAAACATTCCTCTTTCAAAAGGTATGTTAACGTGCGATGAGATATATGCCGAAATCGGCGAGATAATCAGCGGGAGAAAACCCGGTCGCACCTCACGCGACGAGATAACGGTTTTCGACTCGACCGGTCTCGCTGTTCAGGATATAGCTACTGACTGGATCGTATACAAAAAAGCAAAAAAAATGGGTAAAGGGCAGGAAGTGGAGCTGCTCTAGCTAGCGTCTGAGCCCGGGTTCCCTTTCTATTACGGGGGCTATCTCTTTCTTCAGGGTATCCAAAAAAACCTCGAGAATGCTCGCCGGAATCGTGGCACCTGCAGCTCCCTCATGCCCGCCTCCAGATCCACCCAAGCGTGCGGTTATGTGCCGGAGCATCTCGTTGAGGTCTATGTTGGCCCCAGCCCTGCGTCGAACGCTTACATCGATCTCGTCCCCATCTCTCCTCGTGCAGATCCCCACATCGGTACCGGCGACGCCCAAGGCGTGCATGGCTGCCTTCCCCAAACTTCCCGATGGCAAATCGTAGACTATGGCCAAGTTCCCCTCTTTCACAACGTGTTTCTTCACGTATTCGTAAACCCTCCATTCCCGCTTTGTCGCTTTGATGGCCCTATCCACTATCTCCGGGATCTCGGTTGGAGGAACCCCTTGAGAGAGTTTGAGGATCACATCTCGTTTGTAATGATAGTCCCCCGCTGCATCTCCGAGGGCCTGACTCAGCAGGCCGGCCTCCATGTAAATCGTCCGCCGATCGTACTTGCTTAGACCATCCCGAACAAATTCCGTTTCTTCGCAGTAGTCGCCTATGGCCCCCCACAGGGCAACCCGATCCAAGTCAGAACTTGGGTCCTGGATAAACATCCTGAACGCCAACTCCGAGGTACTCACACCGATCTCGTGAGCGAATTGAGTTGCGGGCACATCCTTCCTAAGCGTCCCGGGGGGAAGGGGATGGTGATCCAGATAGATGACCTCATCGCGCTGAGCCAGTTCCCTTATGCGGGCAAATAGGTCCTCCTTTTGTGTCTCGCTTATCGCTATGTCGCATATTATCACCGTGGTGCCGGGCTCTACTTTGCCAAGGTACTTAGGGAGGCTTACGGGACGGGCAAACCACACCTCGGCCTCCGGAAAACGTGCCCTCGCAAGCGCTGCCGCGCATATACCGTCGGTGTCTCCGTGAGCCAAAATTTTGACCGCCAATGATACACCTTGCGATAATTCACGTTCATCTCATTTTAACTTCGTGGTAAAGTTTTAATCGCATATGGAGAAAAATGTCTTCGGGCCCGGGCCCGTAAGTGGCGTAGCCACCGGGAGGCTCAGCCAGGTCAGAGCGTCCGGCTCATAAGGGAAACCTGAGATACCGGGTGGTCGAGGGTTCGAATCCCTCCGGGCCCACCTTCATTGACACTCAGATTGAAATCGGGCACTTGTTTTGTAAGTATTTGGTGTAATTAGCAATCAAATTGAGATATGTGTCTATACCCTGAGATGTTTGCAGACCTGTTGGGCTCTCTTCGATATCCCCTTTATCAACTTATCATGGCATCATTCGCCGCTCAGGATAGTATCATATGACCCTGCTGCAAGCACTATCAAGGTAATATCAGAAGCGCCGTAAGACCAATCCTCCACAAGAATCATTGCTCCATCATTTCCTCTCTGGTATATAAGAAGACCATATGACTCTTCCGAATGGGTGCTGTCATATGTCCATCCCTGCCCAGGCATCTGCTCCTTGTACCAATTTATGACATCGGAAACGCTTGCTGAAGTGCTGTAGGCTTTAAGTTGAATTCCCTGAGGCAACAGTCCCTGAACCTCAGGAGGTAACTCATAACTGGTGGCCCCTGGATACTCTGGCAAACCGCCTGGTGCACCCCCACCAATTCCCAAAGCAAAGATGATTATGAGCGGAACCACCACAGCCACGACAACAACAGTAACAACTATCCCGATTATAGCGCCTGTACCTATTCCCTTTTCTTTCATTTCCTACCTCCACAAAGACTCTCTTGGGATGTAAATAAGGTTTTGGTGATGAACTTAGTTTAACTCTGTCGGCGGAAAGCCCCCTGCGAAAGCCGGGGGATGAGAGCCGCTTTTCTCGTTTGTAAGGAATCTCCACTCAAGTGCCTGCCGGGAGGGCCCCCCGAATTTACTCCTGTGGAAAACCGATGACCTGCACGGTGCGGGTAGGCTGGACATCGAGACCTCCGTAACCGCCCGAAGAGGGATGGGATCGAGTCCGGTGGGCGGAAGTAGGAGCCTGCAGTGCCCGAAATGGGAAAAATCTCCACGAAACGCGCTCCGGGCAGAGACGGTGGGGACGTGACGCTAAGTAAAAGCGGAAGCCCCCTGCACGCGCGAGGGGACCAGGTCACTACCGCCGGAAGCTTCCTTTCGAAAGGGAGGGAGCGGAGGGGCAACCCGTAGCCTTCGGTTTTGATTGGGTTCGATTTTGGCTGGGTGAACTAGGAGAGAACCTCGCAGGACGTTCCGGAGGGGTTCGA
>CAZMCI010000018.1:0-18027 GCA_964564905.1 Hadarchaeota archaeon (SeqCode)
GACTTGGACTGATCGATTTAAAACCTCCAAAATCAAGGCGGATGGGTAGACATTTCAATATCAGTCTTCAGGAGGTCCCGGTCTCTTGGCTGGAAAAAGAATTGGAGAGGTTGTTGGAGAGCCGAAAAACATAGAAAGTTTTCAAAGTTTTTTACCGATTACATCAAATTTTCTCGGGGTCGTGGGGTAGCCTGGCCTATCCTGCCGGCTTCGGGAGCCGGTGACCCGAGTTCGAATCTCGGCGACCCCACCACTTTTCTTCGCGGCAACGGATCCAGGTTTTCTATCCAGCCACCATACGCAAAAAAACAGAATGAGTGCTACGGCCAGATAAACAACGCCTTTCCAGCTGGTTTCCCCGGGAAGCGAGCCCCAGCTTCCGAAGCAATAAAGTTCTCCATCGCTCGTGCCGATGAAAATTTTCTCGTAAGCGATGGCAGGAGAGGAGTTTCCGGTTGCTCCAATTTGGTGTTTCCAGATAACCTCTCCACTTTCAGCGTTCAGGACGTAGATGTATCCGTCCTGTGATGTGGCAATGATCCCGTCATTTGAGATGGCAGGCGAGGATTTTATTTGTCCGTCAGTGGCGTAGCTCCACTTCAGTGCTCCGTTTTCGCTGTACAAGGTGTAAATCGAGGAATCATACGAACCAAAACAGACGATACCACCAGCATAACTAGGGGAAGATTCTATCCTGCCACCAGCCTTGAATGTCCAGAGTTCGTCGCCCGTGGTTTCGTCCAGCGAGCACATCAGACCGTTGCTGCAACCCACATAAATTCGTCCTCCTCCGACAGTTGGAGACGAAAGTGTTCCGCAGTTGTCAAGTATTTTGGACCAGACCACCGATCCGTCTCCCGCCCTGATGGCGTAGACGGTACCCTCCGAGGTTCCGAAGAAGAGTATCTCATTATCCAAAGCTGGGGATGCGGTGATTTCGTTTCCGAAGTTTTTCTTCCAGATCAGCTTCCCGTTCGCAACCTCAAGAGCATGGATATCATCATCTGAAGCAATGTAAACAGCGTCGTTAGTTACCACGGGAGAGGAGCGAATGATGTCCCCGGTGGCATAGCTCCAGATTTTTTCGCCAGTTGTGGCATTCAGGCAGTAAAGGTTATCTCCAGCTCCGAAGTACACACGTTCGTTTGAGATGGTGGGCGGCGAGACCTTCCCCTTCGTGCCAAATCTCCAAAGCTCCTTTCCGTTGAACACAGATATTGCGTGGAGAGTCCCCTTGTCGGTTCCAACGAAGATCGAGTAGTCTTGTATCGCCAGTGAGGAAAGAGCTCCGTCCACATGCGAAATCCAAGCAATTTCCCCCTCATCTGGCAATAACGAATCAGCAAACCCGGTGTGTTGGTCATCATGTTTAAGCGTGGGCCATTCCTGCGTCTGAACATGTCCAATCAGCAAGACCGCGACGACCACGAGGAGTGCAGTTCGCATCTCATCCCAGTCAGATATACACAATGGACTAAAATTAATGCTCATGATCCATTGATTTTGCCATGACCCCCCTGCCGGCGAGTATCCCGGTGGCCGCGGCCGTGACAATTCCCCTCGAGATGCCAGCGCCATCCCCGGCTACGAAGATGTTGGGCACATTCGTCTCCATGTTTCGATCGACTTTTATTTTCATCGCGTAGAACTTTACCTCAGGTGCGTAAAGCAGGGTGGAACTTGAGGTGATACCAGGGACCACCTCGTTCAAACGATCCATACTTTCTAGGATATCCGTCACTATTCTTCCGGGAAGTGCCATTGAGATGTCCCCCGGAGTAACACTTTTGAGAGTTGGGCTTACCTCACCACCGTTTACACGTTCCCATGTCGAGCGTCTTCCAGCATAAAGATCTCCAAGGCGCTGGAGCACGGGTCGTCCGCCTCCTATGGTCGTAGCTAGCCCCGCGATTGAACTACCGTACGCAGTGGTGTTTGAAACTGGCTGTGTCAGTTCTACGCGTACGAGCAGGGCAAAGTTGGTGTTTGGGGATTTTTCCTTCAAGAGGGAGTGTCCGTTGACTCCGACGTAACCATCGTACCTCTCCTCCATCACCCAGCCTCCCGGATTAGTGCAGAAAGTTCTCACAAAATCTCCGAATGTCTTTGTCCTGATGTGAAACTTTGGATCGTAGTTGGCCTGGACGACCGGCTCATACACATGAGCTGGTACCTCAACACGTACTCCAATATCAACAGGACCGTGAGCGAGTTCTATTCCCAAATTTCGTGCTTGGGCAGCAAACCACCCGGCGCCGACCCTTCCCGGGGCAGCGATGATATACTTAGTGCGTATCTTTCTCCCACGTACTTTGATCCATTTTTTCCCGATCCGTTCCACTTTGGAGTCGAGCATGAAACTTACCCCCCTACTTTCAAGCTCACGCCTGAAGGAGGCGATCACCTTGGGCAAATATTCACTTCCGATATGGCGCTGGGGGATCGGGATGAATTCGATCCCAGCCGCTGCCGCTGTTTTGGAAAGGTCTCCAATTTTTTCCTGATTCGTCCCGCAGATATTTTTTGGCGCCCCATGTTTCACGAAAAGCTTATCGACTTCCTCAACCAGAGCCTTCGCTTCTGTGACATTTCCTGTTATTTTACTTAGGTCTCCTCCGATGTCGTGACGGAGGTTCAACGTGCCACTGGACATTCCCCCAGCTCCGCCGAGCCCACACATGATGTTACATGGTTTACACCTCACGCATGTTCCGGTCTTGATCGCTGGACAGACACGTTTCTTTATATCGTGTCCCCAGTCCACGACGGTCACGGATAAGCTGGAATTTTTGGAAAGTTCATGGGCCGCGAAAAGTCCGGCTGGGCCAGCTCCGATGATGATCACGTCGGGCAAATGATCCTCCGAGCCTACGTTTTTTTATCACGTAAAAAAACCTTTAGACAGCCCGCTTCACTTAACACTATTTGTTCTCAAGTTTGCGATTTTCCCGAGAAACGTGCCATCGAGCAGGTAGGCCTTGGCCTCCTCAAGCTCAACTGCGCCAGCTTTGAAGATAGGACCTATGTATTCCTCCGGTAGCTCTCGGTTCATAATGGCGCCACCAACGAGCTTGCTGAACGCTGGCATCACAAGCAGTTTCGGTGGGTCACCTTTGAACCATGGTTGAAGTTTTTTGGGAAATTTTTTCACGTTGAGTTCTGCCTCGATCCAGACGGGTTCAATCGCCTTCCCGCCGGACCCGTCCCTAAGTTCGATGACGGGATGGTTGTGTCCCATTACAATTATCTGTGTATCCAAAAGATTTGGGGAAGGCCAGGTGTGGCCATGCATTAACCCTATGCGTTTTTGTTTTCCCAGCACTATACCTCTCGCATCATGGACTGCAACGTTTTTGGGTATCATTCCTTCTATCCCGCCATCGTGGTTTCCGCGGACTATATCCACGCGAGTGAGTTTTGAAAGTTCTTCAAAAAATTGTGGAAGTTCTCGCCATTCGCGCCAGCTAGCTATCGGTATGTTGTGCTTGACATCCCCTAGAAAGATCAATCGGTCCGGTTTATGTTTATTTATCAGTCGGACGAGTTCTTCCTTTACTCGAGGGATTTGGCTGGGCAATGCCATGCCTTTTGCTGTCAGCTCACTTTCTATGCCCAGATGCAAATCGGCAACTACAAGTGAACGCTCGCGTTTGGTCTTCACCAGTAGGGCTGGAGATCCATAGATGGGAATGGCGTTCATTCGGCAGATATTGGGGACATGGTCAAATTATAATTTAACTTAAGTCCCTTTCCTAAAGGGTGGAGATGAAAGACTAGAAGAGCCCGAAGCGACGCCTGTGGAGACGGGCCCTCTATTCGGCGTTCCAGCGCAAGCCGTGGTCAATCCCGTCGCTGAAGCGGGAAGCTCCCCGCGAAAGCTGGAAGTGCTTCATGCTGTCTTTCAACTAAAATCGTGACGATTGTCCAAAACCGGTCAGATGTATCCTAGGATGGTCAGCAACCCGTAGATCACCATTCCCGCACCTACTATTTTCACAAGCCATTTTACAGCTCCGGCGAAGAAGAAAAGCAGCACTCCAAGCACGATGAGTACTATGGGACTGGCGTTCTTTAAGACGTCTGAGATTCTCGTCACGATTTCAGGTGCCACTGTCCACAAGGTATCCAACATATTTCATCCATGATTTGGATTGCACAAGAAGATAAAAATGCATCGGAGCACCAGCTTCACTTTTTAAATTCGGAATCTCAACAGGGCACCAAGGCCTCCTAAAGCCAAAAGTTGTTTCCCGGCGTCGTGTTCTGTGCTGATGATTACAACATCACCTTTCGTTTTTCTTACCTCTTCGAGCACGGTTTCTACTTGACCAGATCTGAGAAGTTTATCCGCCACAAGCAATTTTTTTATAGACCCGAGTGAGGCCGCACGTCTGATCTCATCTTTTCCATATGTAGCGAGGCCGGACTTTGCTATTTCCCCCATGAGTCTTTCCACGAGCAGTGTTTCGTACGATAGTCGATCGTACTTGGAGACACGTTCCACCGTTCCACGTCTCACCACTTCATAGAGTCCAGCCCTGCCCCCGGAACTGACGCTATCTATCTCGATTTTTTGATGGAGTTCCAGAAATTTGTCCCGTAAAAATTCAGCAAATCTTTCTTTCGTGAAACCAGGACCAGCCACGATCGACTTTTGAACCCCACTCCGGGCGATGACATCATTTATTGCTTTGGCCAATTTTGAGAAAAATTCCTCTTCACCAGAACTTTCTACCGGATATCGCTTTCCCCTTCCATGAAAGAAGATTGTTCCGAGCTCCTCTAAGCCGTACTGACGGACAAGTGCGAGTTCTGCAGAAGAATCGTCGAGGACAACAAGCAATACGCGTGGTTTCCTACTTGACCGAACCGCGTTCTGAATACGACGGATGAGATGCGGTTTCCACTTCTTTGTCACGGTTATGACGGAGCCGGGACCCAGATTGAAAGAGTGATGTTTTCCGATGTCCTCTCCATCGACGATCGTCCCAAGTATTTTTAACAGATTCGCATGTTTGTAGAATTCTGCCTTCTCCACCTTCAGGGAGAGGATGACACGTCGTTTTTCAAGGCGCTCGGGCCTAGTTTTGTCGCTCTTTCTCCGTTCTCTTCTCCAAGTTGATGAGGTGATGATATCTCCAGGTTCTACAACGTGTTGCAGATGCCAGAGATCGTCCAAGCTCTCGGCTGCCAGTTTAATTTTTCCGTGTCTCAGGTTCTTGAGCAGGATTCGCATGGTTTCGGTTCCCCTGCCAGTTTCACTTATTTCGAAATTCTCGGAAGGCGCGGCTTATGCTGTCGTTCCAGAAGTAGGGTAATTTATATTGGACGAGTCCCTCAAATTCATCCGAATAAACGTAAAAATATCTTGTTGGATCGGTCAGCTGTTTGAAAATTTTCTTTGTGGCCCTAAAGATATCCTGGAGCGCCTTCCGCTCAAACCTTGCCTGCAGCATTGAGGGTTCTTTGAGTACCAGCACATCGGCCAGCCTCAGTACATTGACTTCTATCATGGCTGAACTTTGACTGATGAGGATCATGGACAGGTTCTTGTGGCGCGCGATCGCCATAAGTTTGCTTAACATTTTGTTCATTGAGGTCATTGATTCCCGCGAGAAGAACAAAATCGCAGCCTCATCAATGAGCACTACGGAATCGTTTGGTATCTCGTCGATATTTTTTGCTTTGCGGATCCATTTTGGCAATTTTGCCGCGCTGTACCCTATTCCATAACACCTTCTTTTGGCAACGTGGTGAAACCAGGCCAAAAACTGCATGCCGAGCGCGCTTTTTCCGGATCCACGCTTTCCAATGATGAGCATCACCAAACCGTATTTTTTAAGGGCCTTCTCGAACTCAGCATAAGAGCCCTTTTTTTCCTCCACGACTTCAAAGGGTTCAAATTTCGGCATCGGTTTTTCTGGCCCTTTTAAAATACCCCTGAGACGATCCAACAATCCCACTTTTCGCACCCCTGGTGTTTTAAGAGCGTTTCATCTCCAAAAGATTTTATCGTGGTTGCTTAAAACATAGTTGAGGCCGTGTCAATGGTGGTCCAGCGGGTAGTCCATATACGTGAAGCCACAGAGAAGGATCTTTCCGCCGTCCTCAGCATAGAGTACAAGTGTTTCAAGGATCCCTATCCTCTTTCGCTTCTTAATCGCCTGCTTATAATGCATCCAGACAGTTTTTTGGTGGCGGTGGTCGAGGGGAAAGTAGTGGGTTATGTGATAGGAGTGATCAAATGGAGAGCAACCGGGCATATCTTGGCGATCGGCGTTGATCCCACCTATAGAAGACAACGTATTGGTTCTGCCCTCATAAAGGAAATGGTAAACCGCCTCAAGGGGAAGGGAGCAAAGCTTGTGCGGCTTGAGACCAGAAAAAGCAACATTGGTGCG
Organism: Hadarchaeota archaeon (SeqCode); assembly: GCA_964564905.1. Classification (GTDB taxonomy): domain Archaea; phylum Hadarchaeota; class Hadarchaeia; order Hadarchaeales; family Hadarchaeaceae; genus B75-G9. The sequence continues at coordinate 6,402 of CAZMCI010000018.1, forward strand.
CAGCAGTTTTATCTAAAACTTGGGTTCAGGATGGTGGGGGAAATACCATATTACTACGAGGATGGAGAGACGGCCATAGCTATGGAATGCTCCGTTGAGAACTAATTTATTTTTCTATACCTTGGCTTTCATTCGGTCAAAAGTCAGTATTTGCACGTTTTTCGGCATTGACTCCAGTCGAGACCGCATCCCCACCACGAATTTTATACCCTTCTCCTTGGCGAGGTTTGCCAGTTCTTGGGTCACCACACCATCAAAGACAACGGCTTTCACGCCCCCCTCCCTTGCGAGGAAATCCTTGAGTTCTCGGACTTGGATTTCTTTGATGACCTCAAGCCGCTCATCTAGCAGTTGGGCCTTTAACGTCCCCCGGAGTCTGTTTAGACGCTCTCGTAAGTGCTCGATTTGGTTTTTTTCATTTGTTTGAGGGCGTCTATACCTAGACTCCTCTATCGCTTGCTCGACCGGTATCTTCTCACGTAGTGCTTTGATTATCTCCTTTCGGGTCAGATCCTCAACGCTGCGTCCTTGGGGTGGGCGAGCTACAAAATCCACATCTGTGACCTGAAGTAACTCTTTCAGGATCAGGTCGCCTCCCCGATCACTGTCAAGAAATGCAGTGACGGTTTTGTTTTTGCACAGCTCCGCCACCGCTGGAGGTATGTTCGTCCCCTCCACCGCTATCACGTTTCTGATGCCAGCCCGAAGCAGATTCAGGACGTCCGCCCTGCCCTCTACGACCACGATGGCGTCCGAGTTCTGAACTCCAGGTCCGGCTGGCAGCCCCTTGTACTCACCTATCTCCTCCAAACGCACGGATTTCTTTACCCTTTCAGTTATCTCCTGTGTTTCAAGGGCGGTCTCTTCGAATCTCTCCAGAAGTGCCTTGGCCCTCTCAATGACGAATTTTCGCTTCTCGTCGCGCACATCTTCAATTTTTTCTACTTTTATCTTGGCTTCGCATGGTCCGACCCGGTCTATGGTTTCTAGCGCCGCACCTATGATGGAGGTTTCGATGCGGTCGAGACTGGAGGGGATGGTTATGGTCCCGGAGGACTTTCCATGGTTTGAGCTGATATTTACGTTGATCCTCCCGATTCTCCCGGTCTTCAGTAGTTCACGGAGATCCAGGTCCTCGCCTAAAAGTCCCTCGGTTTGTCCAAAAATAGCGCCCACCACGTCCGGACGCTCCACCACGCCGTTTGCTTCTATTTTGGCGTGGATCAGATATTTGGTCGTACCGACATCCTCCCGCATGGACGATCCCTCCTTTTTGCCGAGCTTTTCAGCTACTAATTCTTTCAAATTCTTTTCTTCCACGGGCAACACGCCCTATAGGCGCCAGAATGAGCCTGATGGTGATTCTGGCCTGATTCGATGACCAATCTAATTTTTGCATTCCCACCTAAAAAGCTGTCTGTTTTGTGTTGTTGTATTTATAACAACTAAAACTTGGGTGAGAGCCCTCGAATAAAAATTATCCCGAGGCTTGCTAACACCCAGATTAGTACACCCGCGATGACCACACCTGTCGCAATTGCCAAGCTCGCATGTTTTCTGTTCAGTCCCGCGATGTAAGCTATAAGCGATCCGGTATATGCACCGGTGACCGGCAATGGGATGCCTACGAACAGGGTGAGCCCTACCAGACCCAAATTTCGATGTTTTTGTGCACGCCTTACAGACCATTTGAACGTTTTCTCAATAAGATTTACTCTCCGACGGATGGGTGGAAGGATGAAATCCAGCAGGATAAACGCAATGGGGATCGCTGATAGATTCAACAGCACGCACACGATGAATGCAAACCCCGGAGTATGACCAGCCATAATGGCCAAGGGGATGGCGCCTCGCAGTTCGATAAATGGAACCATCGAAACAAGAAAAACTAACCATTCCAGCAACAACATGCACCTATAAGCGATATTGTTTGATGAATAAATCAATATTCCTTGAAACATGTTTATCATTCTAAGTCACTCAAAAATTTAAATGATCGAGGATCCAGTAAAAATAGTGCGTTGATGAAATCGCCTAAAAAACTCGAGAAATATGAGGTACCGAGTTGGGACTACATTTACACTTTGTGCATTCAAGTTACGGATCAGATAAAACGCAGTGGGTATGGGCCGGATTTGATTGTCGCCATTTCCCGTGGCGGGTGGATTCCCGGGCGAGTCTTGTCCGACATCCTTGGTTTACCAAAAATCGCCACCATCAAGGTCGAGTACTATGAGGACATATACAAGACCCGTCCAAAGCCGGAAATAACACAGCCCCTCCCCATCGATATCAGCGGAAAACGGGTGCTGCTGGTGGATGACATAGCCGATTCTGGACGTAGCCTCGAGCTTGTCAGGAAACACCTCTACGAGCAAGGTGCGAAAGATGTGAAGATTTGCACACTTTATCACAAACCCTGGTCAATAGTAAAACCAGATTTCAACGCGCGGGAGACGGATGCGTGGGTCTGTTTCCCCCATGAGATTTTTGAGACGATGAGAAAGATTCACCTGAAGTTAAAAAAGCAGGGAAAAACTAGAAAGGAGATTGAACGGAAGCTCCTGTCGATGGGTATAAAACCTTTTCTTGTTAGGAAGTTCCTGTCGCAGGTTCAATAGGGAAAAAAGTTGGAAACTAACTTCTCAGCACAGCGCGTTGATTTTTCAGAAATTTTGCAAGCCCCTCGATGTCCTTAACATCTTTGTGAAACAGAGATTTTAGTTTTCTCCTGATTTCAGTGATCGGTTCGACATCCAGTTGTCTGAGATGTTTAACACAGAATTTCGCGAGTTTGTCACCAGCTCGGTCAAAATCCGTTAAGATGATGACTTTTTCTGAGCCGGAAAAGCTTTCGATGAAGTTCAACAGGGATTTTCCGCTAGATACTTTGTGAAATCGACCTTTTATCTCAAGCCTCTTCAGCGCTTCGATGTCGTTCGCTCCTTCCACGATGATCGGGACATCACAGCACGCCTGTTCTCTCAACTCGGCAAGCAACTCATTAAGTTCCTCAAATTTTTCCACGGTCAGCAAAACTATCACCGTTGTAAAAATTTACTTGGGACCATGGTCGCCCACCCAAAGTCCTCTGCGCAGGCATCTCTTACAAGCATTGATGTCGGGTATAAAACAACGTGAGCAAACAGTAGCTCCGCACACACCGCATCTATGAATTTCGGCGCTTACTCGACCGCACACGCTGCAAACACCTGTAACTTTGCCCATCTGATTTCCCTCTATTGGTTTATGATGTTCACCGATTAAATATTATGTCCGATCCTTGATAGCATCGAGCGGTTTAAGAGGGAAAGAGGATAGCGTAGCGCCAAATCTCCCGATCACCTTTGCGGCAATCTTTGCACCTTGATGCCCTGCTTTTTTAATGGATCCCCCCCGGCTCAGTCCGAACAGAACCCCTGCGGCGTAGAAATCCCCAGCTCCGGTCGTGTCGACGACCTTTGTTGGATATGCTGGAATCGCATACCGGTTTTTGCGGGAGAAGAGCACGGAGCCATTTTTGCCTTTTTTTAAACAGATGAGGGGGATACTCTCCGATAGATTTCTGATCTTTTTTTCGTCATTCGAGCCGATCAGGGCTTTCATCTCCTCCTCGTTGGCAAACAAGACATTTGATGACGAAATGATATCCATTAGAGCGCCCCTGTTCTCTCGAATCATCGGAGGATTCTCAAGAGAAACCGCGACCTGCACCCCGCTTTTTTCTGCGAGCTTTACAGCTTTCCCAGCGTTTTTTGAAGTATTGCCTTTGGAAAGGAGAGTTATGGAAGTGACGTACAGAAAGCGGGAGTTTTTGATGTGGTTAGCTGGGAGGGACCCGTATTCAATACCGTTCCCGAGATTCGCGGCAAAAGTACGCTGAAGGTCCGGAGTGATGAATGTGATGGTCTTTCCAGTTTTCCCCGGTTTTTTCTCGACAAGGGACTCTATCCGTTGAACGTTGAGACTTTTCCGGAAGAGTTCGCCTTCCATGTCTTCACCTACACGGCCAGCATAGACCGCTCTTCCTCCAAAGAAGCTAACACCCTCACATACGTTGCGAGCGTTGTCTCCCGGAAAACAGGCGAAAATCGACCGCGAAAGTTTGATGTGCAATTTGTCAAGTTTTTCTCGAGGAAGAAAATTTGTGGATCCTTTCTCCAGATCATTTTCTTTCAAGATCTTCTCGCCTGAACGGACGAAATAGTCCACGAGCGGGGTCCCGATTCCGAATACATCATATTTTTCTTTCAAATAGCATCTCCCGGTCAGTAAGGTTTGTCCTTCAAACCCAATTTATAAGCGATGAGGTTGGTCCCGAAATGGATGAGAGGCGTGAGCGCTAGAATAACTAAAATAACCTCTCCGCTTGGCAACATTACCGGACTGGCGAAAAGTATAGCAAAAACGACGAAACCAATCTGGTCCAAGATGGGAGCCGATCCTCCACGGGGGATGTTCAGGCGACGTTTGATAAAGCTTCCCGCGAGATCGCCAACTAGAGCACCAAGGGAGAGCAGGAAGCCGAGGACGATGTAAGTGTGAGATTGTTCCACCACTCCTTCTAGCCCACCCATGAGTGAGCCAGCTATCACTCCAGCTATGAATCCTCGCGTGGTCTTTCCAGGTCCGAAAATCGGACGGCCATCTCCCAGCTTTTTTCCCCCATCCAAGGGTGCTCCACCACCCAAGATTACCGGAGTGGCGTTTGCCACATATGCCGGGAGGATGAACCAGATCGCCTTGCCGCACAGTTGGAGCAGCTCGTTCAGCACATGTTACACCCGTTTGGAGTCCTTCCACAGATATTCGAAATACTCCTTAGCGAAACGGGCCAGCCCGACCTCGTCGGACCATATCCCCACGAGTTCACCTTCTTCTCCCATCACCAGCAGGACCTCCTTGCCATCGATGACGACTCCTCCCCCAAAGAGGGTTTTTCTCCGCTTTATCTCCACGGTTTCGAGTAGCTGGGGCTCTATCTTAGATTTTTCAGTTACCATCATCCTCATGGATATGTTTTTTGCTTGCATGGCCGGTAGGATAGAACTTAATTTCACGAGCTCCTCGTCCAATGGCGGCAGAGATATGAGAACTTCGATTTTGGCTCGGGCCAGCATTTCCCATATCTTTTTGATCAGGTTTTGCTCCCCTCTGATGATCCATATGTTTGGTTTTTTGGTCTCAGCTTTATGTTCGTACAGAGGCTCAAGTTCCTCGACAATGCCATCACAAAGTTTCCTGAGTTGATATTCTCGTTCGATTTTCAGGAGCCTTACCACTTCGGCGGGGGCCTTGGCCTTGTACATGATCGGCCTCGTAGCCCGGATCTCTACCCATCCCTTTCGTTCCAGTTTGGAGAGAATCTCGTAGATCCTGGAATACGGCACGTTGGAAGCCTTACTTAGGTCACCAGCTGTAGAAGGCCCGTTTGAAACCAAAGTTGTGTACGCTCTAGCTTCGTACTCGGTCAGACCGAGTTCCCGCAGAAGGCGGCGTGGTTTTTCCATGGCCTCACTTTCATATCTAGAAAAGTTTGAGAAGTTTTAAATATTCACCCCTTTAAGTGGTGAATGGCAGAAATATGCGAGAACTGAAAAAGACGCTTTCCGTGTGTCCCGAATGTCTGAAAATCATCCCCGCGACCGTATTCGAGCGTGATGGAAAAGTATGGATGAGAAAAACCTGTGAGGAACACGGTGAGGTAGAGGACCTCTATTCGGGATCTTATGAGTGGTACAAGCGTGCAGAGCGTTATGCCCGAGATGGAAAAGGCGTGGAAAATCCACAGGTTACAAAGAGTAATCCAGTTTGTCCGAAAGATTGTGGGCTCTGCAGGTTACATCGCAGTCACACCGCGCTGGCAAACATAGTGGTGACGAATCGATGCGACCTGACCTGCTGGTACTGCTTCTTCTATGCGGGGAGGGTTGGTTACGTCTATGAGCCGACATTGAAAGAGATCGAGGACATGGTCAAAGTCCTCCGGAGCGAGAGACCCATCCCATGTAATGCGGTTCAGCTTACCGGGGGAGAGCCATGTCTGCGAGACGACCTGCTGGAGATAATCAGAATAGTAAAATCGCACGGCATAGATCACGTACAGCTTAACACCAACGGCATTAGGCTGGCCTACAACCCTGACCTCGTCGAACAGGTGAGGAAGGCCGGAGTAAACACTCTGTACCTCAGTTTCGACGGAGTTTCGGAAAAAACCAATCCAAAAAACCACTGGGAGGTGCCCCAGCTCATGGAAAACTCAAGAAAAGCTGGGCTGGGGGTGGTTTTGGTCCCAACCGTTATCAATTCCGTCAACGACCACGAGGTCGGTGATATCCTAAAATTCGGTTTTAAAAATATGGACATCGTCAGGGGCGTGAATTACCAGCCGGTCTCCTTGGTTGGGAGGATGACCAAAAAAGAACGAGAACGCTATCGAATAACGAACTCCGATGTGATAAAGAAGATTGAAGAACAAACTGATGGTGCGATAAGGGAGGAAGATTTTTTCCCCGTGCCCACAGCTATGATCATAAGCGATTTTGTTACCTCGCTGACCAATCGCCCTATGTATGACCTAAGCAGCCATTTTGCCTGTGGTGCCGCCACATATGTGTTCAAGAGTAACGGGAACTTGATACCTATTACACGTTTTGTCGACGTGGAAGGTTTTTTGGAATATCTTGATGAGAAATCTCAAGAGCTCAAAGCCGGTAAAAACAAGATGCTTATTGTGGCAAAACTTCTTTACAACATAGGAAAATTTATCGACAAAAAGAAAAAGCCGAAGGGGATAGACGTGGACAAGCTAATATTCAACGCTTTGATAAAGCATGATTATAGTGCCATAGGTCAGTTCCACATGAAGTCACTTTTTATAGGCATGATGCACTTCATGGATCTTTACAATTATGACATAGAGCGGGTTAAACGCTGCTGTATTCACTATACCATGACCGATAATCGGGTTATACCCTTCTGCGCGTTCAACGTCATTCCGGAGTGGTATCGAGACAAAACCCAAGCGGCGCAGGGCATCTCTTTTGATGAATGGGAGAAAAAGACGGGCAGGAAGTTGAAGTCCGATCTTTACAGACGAAACGTGGAAAAACTAAAACAGAGTGAAGCATATAGAAAATTTTCCGAACAGATGGAGGAGATCAGGAGGGGAGTCTTCTGATGGTCTTCAAGGGTAAGATTTTTATAACCAAAAAAGCGGTGATAATTAATAGAACATTCGCTAACAAACTAGGTAGAGGAATATAGGGGGATCCATATGGCTAGTCAATTAGGGGGACAACCGATACTCATCCTTCCGGAAAAGGTGCAGCGGTATTTCGGTCGGGATGCGCAGCGCATGAACATCATGGCTGCGCGCACGATAGCTGAGGCAGTGAGAACTACCCTTGGACCTCGTGGCATGGATAAAATGCTGGTGGATAACTTGGGCGACGTCACCATAACTAACGATGGAGTCACAATTTTGGACGAGATGGATGTAGAACATCCAGCTGCTAAAATGATGGTCGAAGTTTCCAAAGCTCAGGAGGACGAGGTGGGGGATGGAACCACCACTGCGGTTATCCTAGCTGGAGAGTTCCTCAAAAAAGCGGAGGAGATGCTCGATCAAGATATTCACCCAACGGTTATAGTGTCCGGTTACAGACTTGCCGCTGAAAAGGCATACGAGGTTTTGGACAAAATGGCCGTGCCTATTTCAAAAGACGACGACAAGATCCTCAAACAGATAGCAAAAACTTCGATGAGTAGCAAAGGATCCGAAGCTCGCGGTGAAAAGCTCGCGGAACTTTGCACGAAAGCCGTTAAACAAATAGTAGAAGAGGTAAATGGCAAGCTGGAGGCGGATATCGACAATATCAAAATTGAGAAAAAAACTGGGGGAGGCTCTGCTGACTCCCAGCTTGTCCAGGGCATAGTTCTGGACAAAGAGGTAGTTCATCCTGGAATGCCAAAGCGAAAAGAGAACGCGAAGATAGCTCTTCTAAATCTGGCACTTGAGGTGAAAGAGACCGAGACCGATGCCAAGATAAACATAACAAATCCAGAACAGCTTAAAAACTTTCTCGAGGAAGAGCGACGCATGTTGAAAGAAATGGTGGATCAGATAAAAAAGACAGGTGCGGATGTCGTGCTGTGCCAGAAAGGCATAGATGACATTGCTCAGCATTTTCTGGCCAAGGAGGGGATCCTTGCTGCCAGACGAGTGAAGGAATCAGACATGGAAAAATTATCACGTGCCACTGGTGGAAAAATCATCACAAATATCAAGGACTTGACCTCCAACGATCTGGGCTTTGCGGCCCTAGTTGAAGAACGCAAGATCGCAGGCGATGAAATGATATTTATTGAGGGATGCAAGGATCCAAAGGCCGTGAGTCTGTTGGTCCGTGGAGGAACCGAGCACGTAGTGGATGAAGCTGAGAGAGCAGTTCATGATGGGATTTCAGTGATATCCGCGGCAATAGAGGACGGAAAAATTGTTCCGGGTGGTGGAGCGACAGAAATAGAGATCGCAAAAGAATTGCGCGAATTTTCCGGTAAGGTTGGAGGAAGAGAAGCTCTTGCCGTAAACGCATTTGCGGATGCGATGGAGATCATTCCTAGGACGCTCGCAGAAAACGCTGGGCTGGATCCGATTGATATTTTGGTACAGCTCAGGTCTGCTCACGAAAAAGACGGAAAAAACATCGGTATTGATGTTCCGACCGGAAAGATCCAGAACACTTTGGAACTTGGGATAGTCGAGCCATTACGGGTGAAACTTCAGGCTATTAAGTCTGCGACCGAAGTAGTGGAATTGATTTTGAGAATAGATGACGTTATAGCTGCAGGGAAACTTGAAAAAGAAAAAGAGGAGAAGGGTCCAGGGGGAGCCCCTCCGGCTGGTGGCATGCCACCTATGTATTAAAAAGGGGGATCTCCCATTTTTCCTAAAAAATATACTCGTTATGAAAAAGCAAGAATTATCGGTGCTAGAGCGCTTCAGATATCCATGGGTGCACCAGTTTTGGTTGAGGTCCCGGAAAACGTTACAAATCCGATCGATATAGCATTGCTGGAGTTTGAAAAAAACGCAATACCGATAACAGTCGTGCGGAGACTTCCAGAAGAAAAGAGAGCTTCCAGCTTAGGATAGTCGTCACGAAAAGGCTTTTTTGTCAAATTCTTTAAATTCATTGGACAACCCTTAGTTTGGGCTTGTATGGGCGTTCAGCTCGGTGATATCGTACCAAAACAAAAAATCGAATTGGAGCAGTTACGAGGACGCATAATAGCTATAGATGCCATGAACTCGCTTTATCAGTTTCTTTCTATAATACGGCAGCGTGATGGGGAACTTCTTCGTGATTCAAAAGGCAGGATAACTTCCCATCTTTCCGGTCTTTTCTACAGGACCGCAAACTTGGTGGAGGCTGGAATTCGGCCAATCTATGTGTTTGATGGGGAACCTCCGAGGCTGAAACAGCGTACCGTAGAACAACGCCGGGCGGTGAGAGCGGAGGCCGAGGACAAATGGGCTAGGGCTCTCAGAGAAGGCAGGATCGAAGAGGCCAAAAAATTTGCTCAGCGTGCGGGACGAGTGAATGAGGAAATGGTCAAGCAGGCCAAGACTTTGGTGGAGTACATGGGATTACCGTGGGTTCAGGCTCCGGGGGAGGGGGAGGCCCAAGCGGCATATCTGGCCCAGCGTGGTGATGCGTGGGCTGTTGCGAGTCAAGACTTTGATTCCCTTTTGTTCGGAGCTTCAACACTGGTACGCAACTTGGCAATTACGGGTCGGAGAAAGCTCCCAGGAAAAGATGTATACATAATGGTTTCTCCAGAGGTGATCGAACTAAAATCGGTTCTTGAAAAGTTGGAGTTGTCTCGTGAACAACTTGTTGACGTGGGCATATTGGTTGGTACCGACTACAACGAGGGGATTAAGGGGATAGGACCGAAAAAAGCATTGGAACTTGTGAAAGAAAAAGGAACTCTCCTCGAAATAGTAAAGACCAAACTAGGGGAAAAATTTGAGGTGGATCCCACTGAGGTACGAGAGATATTTCTAAAACCAAATGTGACGGATAAGTACCAAGTAAGATGGAGAAGACCGGATCCAGAGCGCATAAAGAAGTTCTTATGTGATGAACATGATTTTTCTGAATCCCGTGTTCAAACGGGGATAGATAAATTAGCCAGAGGACTGGACGCGCACGGACAGACTTCTCTAGAAAAATGGTTTGGGTAATCACTTCCATCCGTATTTACCTATCAGGGGCACGAATGAACATCCACAATATCTGTGGATTTTCAATTTTCCATCGCCAGTCTTTTCCAAGACCGTCCAGACCTGGTGCATATATTGCTCCCCCACCGGGGCCCCCAGTTTTCCGCCTCTCTTGAGCTGTTCGATGAGTGGTTTTGGGGGGGCCGGAGCGCAGGCGGTCACAAGGATCCTGTCCCAAGGCGCCTCTTCCTCATAGCCCTGGGTTCCATCCCCCACGATGACCCTGATCCAGTCATACCCGGTTTTCCTGAGGTTGTTCCTAGCAAATTCTGCAAGTTCTGGCACCCGTTCGATGGTGATGATTTTTCCGGTGCGCCCAACTATTTCTGCTACGAGAGCAGCATTGTACCCTGACCCGCTGCCTACCTCCAGTACTTTTTGACCTTTCCTGAGGTCTAGTGATTCCATCATTATCGCGATCATGCTGGGAGCGGAGATGGTCTGTCCGTAGCCGATCGAAAGCGGCTGGTCGGCATAAGAATACTCTCTAAGGGTTTCTGGGACAAATTTCTGGCGTGGAACATTTTTAAAAGCCTTTATAACTTCAGGGTCGTGGAGGTAACCCTCACGGATCAAGTTTTCTATCAGACGTTTTTGCTCTATCTCCAGCATTTCGACCAAAGTTAATATTTTTCCTTTAGATTAAGAGGTTGGAGGTCAAATGGTTTGGGTCATCACAGCGTGGGGTCACCCAAAGATCACAGCAACGCATCCGACCACATTTATGGTCACAACTGATCCGGAAATAACCCCAAAAGGAAACTGTGTCATTGGTGTCAGGTCGGACATGTCTGCCTCTACTCTTCCTTCCGAACTGAGAGATGTCCTCAGATCTGGAGAGGAACTGCTCATAACGCTTGAGGTGGGAAATAAGATCGAAAAAGTCCGTGCTCGGGGCCATCCTTCACTGGTGTTAGATCATCCTACGGATCTAGTCGTGAGGAAAAGCAACTTCGTCTGCGGACGAACTTTGGCCATCAATGCAGATAAATCGGCGGCAGACTTGTCCAGAAGTCTCATCACCGCTTTACACAGACCGGAGGCGAGGCTCAGGATAAGGATAGAAACTACCTAAGCTCTTCGGGGAGCATATTTGGTATACCGTTCACGATTGGAAATTCCCGTCCACACTTCTGGCAAATCAGCTTTTTTCCCTTCAGCTTCAAACTCTGTTTACACACAGGGCAGGCCAGTATCTCGAGTAGCTCCTTACTGATCGGTGACTTTGACATGTTCCCAGATGTATCTTGTTTTCTGTTTTAAATCGTTTTAACTCTGTTAGCGGGAAGTCCCCCTGCGAAAGCTGGGGGGTGAGAGCTGCTTTTCCCGTTTATA
>CAZMCI010000019.1:0-8076 GCA_964564905.1 Hadarchaeota archaeon (SeqCode)
CGTATATAAACGTTGAACGTCCCCCTGCTCAGAAGCCCAGCCGGACGAAGCCCCGATGTGCGTTCTCGGGTGCTTGGAAATGGACCCGCTCCCACGGTCCCGCCGGATCCCCGCGGGCCCGCTATTTTAATCAATGAAACGACAATTCTAATTGGTAGCCCGGTGGTGTAGATCCGCTTCAAAGGTGGAGCACAACGGTCAAGCAAGGGGACCCCCTTGATTATCGGCCTTTGGAGCCGACGACGGCGGAGGGGAAAATCCCGCCGAATTCGAATCCGCCCCGGGCTACCAAAATCTCAGTCGCCCAGATATTTGAGCGAGGGAACGTTTTTCGGCCTGGGTAGCAATCGAAATGTCTCTTCGTTTTTTGCTATGAGTTTCCCCCCGTGTTTGATCCACCCTCTTATCTTCCAAATTCCCGTTTCGGCGTCCTTTGGGAATAAAACGACTTCCATGGGAGCCAGGGGTGAGATGGTCTTCACGCTATCCGGCGGTATGTCGATCGTTCCCTCTCGCTCAAAAAAGGTCTCTCCCGAGGGTGTTTCCACCCACCACCGGTATTTTGCTTTTTTGAACCACTTATGTAGATCATTCAATATGGTGAAGTCTCCGAAAAAACCAGACCCCTGCGAAAACTCGTCGCGATACGGTGCCAGGATCATGTAAACAGGAGAATATACTTTCCGTAGCGTGAAGTATCCCATTTTTGGTTTTCTGAAATAGTCCACCACGGACCACGTGATGGCGGGCCAAGGATCGACAAACATGAACTGGAAAATGCCCGTGACTCCAGTATACTTACGCTTGCGGTAATTTTCGATGGCGAACTTCAACAATTTGGCCTGGTACTCCTGCGAATTCTTTATGAGTTCTTCTACGGAACGTCCCATCTTCACCTTCGCGACATGGAACGTTTCCTCGTACTGAAAGTCGTGGAAGGCCCACTTTCTCCAATTTGGCGGCCATAGATCTTTTTGCTTGAACATCTTCTTCATCGATTCAAGATTCGGAAGCGCCTGCGCACCGAATTCGGTCGGAAACGGGGCCCCTGGAATACCGACGTACATGTGATAGTGTCCGTAATACCATCCAGGATACACGTGCTCCTTGAATTCGCTCGCCGGATGGATGTATCTCGAGGTATCCAACTTTCTCGCCACTTCGTACAGCGCGCGATCAAGCTTATTCCGATTTGGCTCGGGGGGTTCGTTATGACAACACCAAACAGCGATACTTGGATGATTGAAGAAGGTGTGGATCATATCTTTCAACATGGGGATCGTTTTTTTCACGAACCAATCGCTGTTGTCGTATGACCATTGAAGCGGAAAATCCTGCCACACCAAAATTCCCATCTCGTCGGCAACCTCGTATAGTTCTTCCCGTTCCACATGGGCATGGACTCGAACGAAATTTATGTTACACTCCTTTACCATCCTGAGATCTCTTTCGTATTTTTTTCGATTCATCTCGGCAAGCCACTGGGTATGGATTATATTGGTACCTCTGGGAAAGAATCTCACACCGTTTATGCGCCAGTACCTGTTCCGGTCCACCACCACCCTTCTGAGTCCAAACCTTCGTTCAACCTCGTCACTGGGCGTGCCATCGACGCTTACCCTGATCTTGATGGAGTAAAAATTCTGGCTTCCGAGATCCCAAGGCCACCACAATCTAGGTTTGTTCAGACTGATGCTAAATCTCACAATTTTGGGCTCCGGAGGAAACACGACTCTACGTCTTGCTTTCGTGGATCGAACGCCATCTTCTTCTTGGATCTCGATGAGAATCTCCGCCTTTAATCTCCTCTTTTCCAGGTTACGCAGGTAAACCTGTGGACACAAGGCAACAACTCCTTCCGAACTGAACTTTTGATGGACCAAAACATTATCGATCTTTATCGGCCCCGTAGCGATGAGCCTGACCGAGTTCCATATGCCACCCGTGTTGCCCTTTTGGCCATCTTCCAGACTCACGCTGCCGGGTCTGCAATCGTGGTGATTGTAAACTCCCTTGACAAGCCTTTTTCGGTTCGGCCAAACTCCAGGTTTTTCCTCCGGGGAGTCCACCCTCACCGCCAGCAAATTTTCTTGTTCGATGAGCGCGGTGATATCGAATTCAAATGGGGCAAAATACCCTTCATGTGACCCGAGACGTTTACCGTTGAGCCAAACCTCTGAATAATAATCTACTCCATCAAAACGGAGGATGAGCTTGCTCAGGTCTACGTCGGGTTTTCGAAAACGTTTTCTAAACCAAACTGTCCCCGAGTAATCTTTCAGGCCGCTCAAGTGCCAATTCGCGGGAATTCTCATCTTCGGCCAGGTACTGTCGTTAAAATGTGGTTCCATGAATCCCACGCTTTTACCCTCCCCAGAAACGTCGGTTTTGTATTTCCAGTTTCCATCCAAAAGGAGAGGCGGCACCATGTTTCTTTTGAAGAACATATCATCCCCAATCGGGCACGTTTGTTTTTCGCGTGGATCCGGGCTTAACCCACATAGCTTGGCCTCTCCTTGTCCGGTCTCTGCTTTGGTATTCCTGGGATGGGGAGAGGTGGAGGAATGCTAAGCGAACGGGAGACAATGGTGGCCTCAACCAGTGACGTGTTCGCTATGGCTTGTAGGAGCATGGGGGGCGGAGCCTTTTTGTCCTTGTAGTGCTGTTGAATCTTTTTAAGTTCTTCAGGGCTTCCAGAGATAAACGCCTGTCCCTTTATGCTTATCTGGGCCACAGATGGTGTGTATCCGATTGTCACGACGAATGGAACTGTCAACTTTTCCTTGTTGGGCTCTACACCAACGATATTGACATTTGTGGATATGTGTAAACCTCCCGGAGCCGGCTGGTCGTGACCCCAAAATCTCTCCGCCGAGATGTAATTGATGTTGACACGTACTTGCAATCCATACACCTCTTTGATGTTCGGCATTCTCCTATAAATCACCAGATGGTGACCTCTTTCCCTGCCCCCACAGGAGACTTCGATAGAGTTAAAATTCCCGTCTCGAGAACCTGACGCGGATCATGGGTTTGGCCAAGTGTCTGCGTGCCCTCGGCGGAACCTCGTACATGTCCAAGTCGAGATCCCTCTTCACCTTGACAAACCTCGCAGAGTTTGGAGGGCTGCTTGTTTTACATTTCTTACAGGAATATCCTTTTCCCTTACCCTCCGATTTCATACGTTTTCCGCAGGACGGGCACAGCGGGTTCTCCTTTCTGAAATAGGACGCCAACCTCAGGATCTCCAGCTTCTCAAGGTTGATCGTAAGAGGTAGTCCGGGTTTTTCCTTGATTCCACCGTAGACCCGAACTTCATCCCCGGGAAGCAATTTTTTCACAGCTTCCCTAAACTGTCTGGTAGGTTCGTACGCAGCGCAGTCAATTTCTCCTGTAGAGTCTTTTATCCTAAAGATCACATGGCCCCCCCGGATCACCTTGGGTTTCTGAGATACCCTCCCCTCCACCATGACCGACCAGTATGGTCTCGCCTCGGATATCTTCACGCTACGAAGGTGTTCGTCGGTGCCTTGATTCGTCTCGTACACCATCACGCGTTCGACCGGTTCCAATGCTTTGACGAGCTGGTGGGCTCTGCTCACCTCCTCCGCTGTCTCCCCGCGGATGCCATACAGGATGGGACACGGGGTGTGGGGGGTGATCCTGATCTCCCCCGTGGTTGGGTCCAGATTATCAAACGTCCGTGGAAAAGTTTTTTTGTCCATCTCAATTACCGAACTCACATCTATCCTTCTTGGGCTCCCCCTGTTTTCCGGTGTGCGGTATGCTATGAGTTCAAACGTCCTGTCTTGCTCGAGAGTATTGCCGATCGCCGCAAGCGCGCCGATCACTCCACGACCAAGCTTGAACTTGTACATCTCCGCGCCGATGCGGCGGGCTACGGATTCTGCTTCTTCGATCGTCACGATGTCCTGAATCACCTTTTTTGAAAACGATTTTAGTTTCGGAGGAATTTTTTCCCCATAATAAAAAACGACTCCAGGATTCGTATCTTCCGCGTGAAGTTCTGCCAGCTCCTCGACGGTGCGCAGGATGATCTCCTTGAATGCGGGCACTTGACGCTCTTCCAACTCCGCGGTGAATGCGACCGCGCAGTTCCCCCTAGTTTTGAATTTCCAGTTTGGGTTCAACCTGATCAACTTTGGATATCCCAAAATTCTTACTCCTGAGGTTTTTAAACGTCCGATGACAACGGCGCACACGTAGGTCGTACACATTCCGTTTTTCGAATCTGTATCGTCTATTCCGACCTGTACGATCAAAGCTCAACACCTCACAATACCAGTAGCACTGGTGGTTAAGTCACCTTTATTAGGTGAGAGACTTATACTAACCTTTGGGAAAAGAGTGACAGAAAAGACATTTGTTGGAATCGTTGGGATATCCGCGTTTCTGCTGTTGATGGGAGCAGTCCCCGGAACCGGATCTCAGGCAGAGGCTCCAACGTGGAATGTCGGTGACTCGTGGAGCATGGGTGCCATGCATGTAGATCTGACCCCTATTCTCACGGCATTGATGGAAGACATACCGGGAATTAGCTACGATGCATCGGGAGATATGAGCTATTACACGGTGTATGAGGTCGTGGGAGAAGACGAGCAATACTATATCATGGAAGTTAACGAAGGCGCGGGGATAAACATGGCGTTGAGTTTCAGTGGCAGTTATGAAGCACAATCAGGGACTGGATCAGCAGAAGTTTTCATGACTGTAACGATAAACGGTACAACCCGTCACCTAAAAAACAATCTGGCGATCACTCAGGTGGAAGGAACCATAGACATGAAGATGGACATGTCATTTTCAGGCAGCGGTTTTGGCACGTCTGAACTGAGTCTTCCGGGCGGTAGCGCTTCGTTGGATCTCTCCGGAGACTTTCAAGCAACCTTTGAGCCACCGCTGGACATATTTGATTTTCCGATCACGATCGGTGACAGCTGGTTGATAAACTCAACGGCCACAGTCACAGGCAATTTATCTGGAACGATTAACATTCCCGGGTTTGGAAGCCAATCCCAAGACATACCTCTAGATGCCACCGTCCCAATATCCATCACAGCGACATGCCCTGAAACCCAGAACCTTACGCTTCCAGGTGGCTCGGTGACCACAGCGTACAAGATAGTTCTCTCCGGGACAGGAATGGGGAGTGCCAATCCTTTCATGCCAGCAAGCGTGTTATACTATTCTCCCGATAGTGGTTACGTGGTGGCTCAAGAGCTCTCATTTGGTGATGCCATGAGTGCAATGACGACAGGGAATCAGGATGAACTATCAATGTTTTCGCTCGGGGCGGCAGAGGCAGGCGAAGATCAAGTGCTGTTCACGATGAACCCGATGACAAAGGATGAAGCCATGAGCGGGATTGCCGCACTCGGGTCGAGGGGAATGGACTGGCTCACACTTGGAATCATTGTGGCAGTGATATTAGTCGTGATCGCGGTAGCAGGGATATCTATCTTCCTAATGAGAAGGAGATAGCATCCATTTGAGCATAGTACTCCAGACCCCACGTTTATCTTACTGTGTAAAACCTTATTGGGCTTCAGCCCCAGAAAATCATGATAAATATGGAGCCCAACCCATGGGGAAAGTTCAAACGAGACGTGCGTGAAGCAGTTGAAGGAGCTTTATTCGAGTTAGGCTGGAAACCTCCAAAACCGGTAGAAGACACGCTAGAGTTTCCTCCCGATCCAAAGTTCGGAGATCTAGCGTCCACCATTTGCTTCGAACTCGCGAAAGCCTTGCATAAATCTCCGACTTGGCTTGCCACGGAACTTTCCAAGGCGATAAAACCCTCTGGTCTTATCACAAAGGTCGAGACAGCTGGAAACTACATCAATTTCTTCGTAGATGTTCCGGAGTTGGCCACCCTCACGTTTTCCGCGATCGAAAAATCTGGCGATAGGTACGGCCATCTTGATCTGGGACGCGGAAAAGTCATAGTGGAGCATACCAGCGTGAATCCAACCAAACCACTTCACATAGGACATGGACGGAATGCTGTGATTGGAGACACGATAGCCAGAATTCTAAACGCAATCGGATACCACGTCGAGGTCCACAATTATATAGATGACATGGGGAGACAGATGGCAGAAACTTTGCTTGCAAACGCATTCGTAAAGAAGAAACCAAGGGCAAAGTTCGACCACGTGCTTGGCCTCATCTACGCGGAAATGCACCGCCGTTTGGGACAGGATGCCAAACTGGATGCACAGGTCCGAGAGATACTGTCCGACTTGGAACGTGGAGGAGAAAAGTGGTCTCAAATGGCAAGACGTTTGGCCGAACGATGTGTCAAGGCGAACCTAGAGACCACAGATCGCCTTGGGATAAACTATGATTTGCTGGTGTGGGAAAGTGACCTCGCACGATCTGGGATCCTAGATGAGACGCTCAAACAGCTTATGGCCACCAACAGGGTAATAGACGGCACGGATGAACGGGCGGGAGCCATGATCCTGAGCCTCTCCGATTTTGGTATTGAGGACAAAGTCCTGGTACGCTCCGATGGAACGGCCGTGTATACCGCCCGTGATATAGCGTACCAGCTCTGGAAGTTCGGAAGAACAAAAACCGGGTTGAAATTCAAAATCCACTCCAAACGACCTGATGGGAGAACCACTTTTACAACTTCCCAGCGTGGGAGATTCGTTCGGAAATTCGGCCGCGCCGACAAAGTTATAAATGTGGTTGGGGCTGAACAAAAATTTCCCCAGCGGGTGGTCTTCATTGCTCTTAAGATCCTCGGATATGAGCAAGAGTTTCTAAACTCCCATCATCTGGCGTATGAGCACGTGTGGCTGCCGAGCGGAAGGTTCTCCGGACGAAAGGGCACGTGGGTGGGGTTCTCCCTGGACGATGTAGTGGAAGAGGCCGTGGCCCGAGCCTACGCGATCATAAAAGAACATGCTCCGGAGACGAGTGAAAAATTCAAACGTGAGGCAGCCGAAGCTGTTGGTGTTGGGGCGGTGAGGTATTCCCTACTGGCTACCTCTCCGGAAAAACGCATAACCTTTCGATGGGAGGATGCTCTGAACTTCGATCGAAACAGCGGGCCGGCCATTCAATATTCTCATGCGAGGGCATGCAGCATCCTACGGAAAGCTAGAAGACCACACGTAAGACATCGGCCCGAAGTATTGAAGCTGCCGCAGGAACAGCACCTTATAAAACTCCTCGCACGATTTCCCGATGTCACGCGTGAGGCCGGAGAACACCTTCAGCCTCATTTACTCCCCATGTACGCAGCAGAACTGGCGTTATCGTTTAACAAATTTTACGAAGCAGCTCCCGTGATCGATGCGGAAACGACAGAAATACGTGCGGCCCGCATACGCCTTGTAAACTGCGTCCGGGTGGTCTTACGAAATGTGCTTCATCTGATGGGGATTCCAGCACCAGAGCGGATGTGACACGCTTCAACCGTGCATTCCCAGCTCTCCCCTCTCCAGTCTTAAGTACCACTCTTTGCTTACTGGCTCTTTGGCATGCAGCTCCTTCCGCATGGCCTCGAGCAGCATGGGGGGCTCTCCCAAAAGCTCGGATGCCGAAATCACCCTGTGCTTGCATCGTTCAGCCTCGTGGTGTACAGGACGTAAATATTCTGGATAATCCAACGATCTCAGCAGATGATGATCAATTACGGTTGTTGGTATCTTTTTGACCAATTCTCTCATATTCTCAAGCGCCCTATTGAGACTTCCTTCGTCGATTTTGAAATTTTTGAGATATAACGGGGGACCGCCCACCACGAGAAGGTCCGGCCGATGGTCCAATATGAAGCGTAACGCTCTTTCGTCAACAGGTCCCTGGACATCGGATGCGTGTACAAACGAGCATTTTGACGTCCGAACCGCGGTCATCAGTACATATCCAAGCTGTGTGCCAAGAGTTCCATGAAAAACGGGTTTTGAGAACTCCAATCTTGTCTCACCGAATTCAAATTTTTTGCCATCCGCAACTTCAATTTTATCGGCCACCCTCGAGCCAAATTTTCTGAACATGTAACCCCGCTTTCGTTGACTGGAGTTTATGTTTGCCGAAATGTCC
>CAZMCI010000019.1:8086-17207 GCA_964564905.1 Hadarchaeota archaeon (SeqCode)
TCCCTCGATAAAGACGCTCAGCCAGTTCCGGCGAACTCCAGGTCCATGTCCAGTCCTCAAAATTTGGAACATAGTGATCAAAATGGTAGTGACTTATGACGAGTACATCTGCCCCACGTGCAGCTTCCATTATTCGCTGACGGGAGCTGGCAAGGGCCAAATATTCTCGTTGGTGGGGGGGAAGATTAAACCTGGGCCCAAGGGCAGACCCAGGGTCGATGAGTAAGGTGAGGCTACCGGTTTCGACTAGGGTGGCCATACTACGCACGCCAAAACTCTCAAAAGCCAGGGGTAGGACCCTCATTTCCCCCTCACAGATCGAAGCACCGTTCATCAAGCGATATCCCTTCACCGTGAGATTTAAATTACTCCTTCCTTCAGTATTTAAGATGTCCCATTTCAATTATCTGGACGGGTCAAAGCTAAAGAATCCGGTACTGGTAGCAGGGTTTCCAGGGATTGCCAACATTGGTAAGCTCGCGGTCGAGTATCTAATCCACAGACTCGAAGCCACCAAGTTCGCAGAGTTATATTCCGAATATTTTCCGGAGTGGACCATTCAAGAGGGAGATACGCTCAAAACGCTTAAAATGGATTTCTTCAGAGCCAGACCTCCTGCGTTGAAACACGACCTTCTGTTGGTCACATCCGATGCCCAAGCAGCTACTCCCTTGGGGCAGTACGTGCTCACAGGAGAGACACTGGATTTCGCAAAAAAACACGGAACAGAAACCGTGATAACGATGGCAGCCTATGTGCTTTCACAGAATGAACCCGTGAATAAAAGGGTCATGGGCGCAGCTTCCCACTCTGAGTTGAACGAGTTACTTGAAAAACATGGGGTCTCACTTATTAATGGAGGTATGATAGTGGGAATGAACGGCTTGCTTCCTGCGTTGGCCGCATCTCGCGGGATGAGGGGTTTCTGTCTGCTTGGCACGACCAAAGGAGGGTTGCTGGACGTTGAAGCCAGTGAAGCCATTCTTCGGGTTTTACAGGCAATACTTGGTTTTGAAGTGGATCTACAGGAGCTCCATCAACATGCTCTTTATTTTCCCAAGCTCAAGCCCATACTCAAGTCATCGAGAGAATTTGAGGATGAGTTAAGCTACATCCGCTAAACCGTTTCGCGCTTGAAGACCCAAAATGTCCGGATTGGAGTGATGAAATGACCGAACTTTCCAAAAATGAAATGAGAAGAATAGCGAGAATTTTCGTGAGAAACTCAATGCAGATAGGAAAAAAAGGTCACGACGCCGTGAGGATATTGTACAACCGAACAGACCCGAGTTGTGAGAAATTTGCTTTAATGGTGGAAGAGGAATGCTGGAAAGTAGGTGCACACACACTTTTTTTGGACCATTCATCGCGGAGACAGAGGCTCAAGTACCTACTTTCTCCGAAGGATTCTCTGCGCGAGATGAGTCCTTTTTCAGAGGCTATAGCCAAACGGGCCGACGTGTTAATTTATATCGGCGAGGAGGACGAACCGAACTGGGCAAAGGGGCTCGAGAACAGGGTTAAACTCACTGCACCCGTTCGTGAAAAACTACATGAGATCACGGACAGACGGAAGACTCGATGGGCGTATTTCGGATGGCCGATACCAGGTACCGCTCAAGCTTGCGGATGTCCGGTGAACAAGTTCAGGGAAATTTTCTTTCGCAGCATCAGAAAGACCTTTTCCAAGGATCTGCCGAGGCTCTGTAAATTTTATCATGACGCGCTCGTTGGAAAACGGAGTGTTCGGATTACCTCAGATGATGGCACAGACCTGGAGTTTCGGATAAAGGGCCGTCCTGTGTTGGTGGACGATGGGAAAATATCCAAAGAAGACATGGCACGGGGCGATGTGGGGGTCAATATCCCTGCGGGCGAAGTATTCATTGCACCCCTCGAGACAAGCGCGAACGGGGAGATCCTGTTCGAAAAGGTCGCGATTCCAGGTTTCGGGAGACTTGAGGGGCTCAAACTCAAATTTAGAAGGGGCAAGGTCGTGAAATATCGCGCCGAACATGGTACGAGGGTCTTCACCAAGTTTTTGCATGCCAATTCGGGAGAAAAGGACCGAATAGGAGAATTCGGGATAGGTACAAACCCCGGAGCTGCTTATACCGGAGGAAGCATAATAGTAGACGAAAAAATTTTTGGCACGATCCACATAGCCATAGGCAACAATCTCGGAGCTTACCATGGCAAAAACAGGGCTTCCAGTCACTTGGATATGATCAAAGACATGAGGAGAGGAGATGTCTTTGTGGACGGCGAAATTATTATGCATGGAGGGAAACCAAAAAGATGGTGAGCCGTGGTGGATGTCCAAACTATTATACTTTTGTTTGACATGGCCCTGCTCCTGTTTGAGATCGTTGTGATATGGTTGATCCTTACCCACTTTCGCAAGCTAGATGAACACACAAAAGCATTAGACAGGCACATCGAGAAAATTGACGCCCATATAAACGAACTTGAACAGCATGCAAGGTATACCGAACAGATCGTAGAGAAAATCACCTCCGGCTCGAAAGGAAAAAAGTATATCAGATAAAAACTGAGAAGAAAAAACATGCTATCGTCATTGGTTTCCGCCATAAAACGGTCTGATAAAACGGGTGAAGGACACACAGCTCAGGGAACGAAGGGAACCACGATCGTCCTAACCTCTGACCTGCCAACGATGAGCGATTTTGGAGGAGATCCGTTCATAGCATTTCTTTCTACATTTCCCCATCGAATCGTTAGGCCAATTTTAAAGAAGTATTTTAAACCGCAGCTGGATGAGGAAGGGAGACCGAAATTTGTCTCCTATGGTCTTCGTAGAATTGAGTCGATTCTCTCCCGGGAGTTCGGAGAGGAAAACGTGGTCGTTGCTCATCCAGAGACATTAGACAGGTTCGTTGGGAGTGAGACACGACTGATAGGGATCTCAAGCCATGATCCACTGGGATTTGCTTACGTGAGCAGGACGTATAACTCCCTTTTGGGATTCGGCGGAGACTCAGTAAACTACTTTTATTTTCGGCAACTCATGAGACATCCGGTCATACGAAACAGGAATAAGGAAAGAACTAAGGTGATGGTCGGTGGGCCCGGGGTCTGGCAAATAAAAGAAATGAATCTACAACATGAACTTGGCATAGACATTCTCGTACACGGGGATGCGGAACACGATCTGACGAACTTGGTACACGATGTGCTTGACGGAAAAAAAATAGAAGAGGAGGTGGTGATGGGACCCGTGGATCCAGAGAGGGACAACATTCCACCGATAACCAAACCAGCGAGTTATGGTTGTGTGGAGATCACCCGCGGATGTGGCAGGGGATGCCGGTTCTGCCATCCGACCACAAGAAAACGTTACTCGTTTCCAATCGAGTTCGTGATGAAAGAAGTTGAAGTCAACGTAAAAGGAGGACTGAAATCAATATTTGTGATCACCGACGATATTTTTCTGTACGAGGTCCAGCCCCGGTTCGTGCCAAATCGGGAAAAAGTCGTGGAATTGTTCTCCAAAATAGCTCAGTTCCCTGGAGTTGAGGAGATCCATCTGTCCCATGCGGCGATGGCGCCAGTCGTGGTCGACCCAAAGATGATAGAGGAGTTGAGCCCGATCCTACTGGAAAAAACTAAACGTCGTTTAAATGGAAAGCCCTACGTGACCGTGGAGATCGGTATCGAAACCGGAAGCGTCAGATTAATGAAGCTGGGCATGCGTGGGAAGGCCCTTCCGTTTGATGTGGAGCAATGGCAGGAGATAGTCGACACCGGGCTTGGCATACTGAACGATAACTCGTGGTATCCCCTTTGCACTTTTTTGGTAGGCTCGCCGGACGAAACCGAAAACGATACGCTTGCGACACTGGAGCTGTTCGACAAAATAAAGGATAAAAAATTGCTTTACGTCCCGGTTCTCTTTATTCCGATCAAGGGCACAGCTTGGGAGACGGAAAAATGTGTTGGGTTTGAGAATATAACTGAACTTCAGTGGGAAGTGATCTCGTCTGCTTGGGATCGAAATATAAAGATATGGAAGAAAGAGGACGAACGGATATTGAAAACCATCGGATTTTTCTTCTATTGGGCATATCTCAGGTGGAAATATGGGGCCAAAAGCATCAGGCCGGTGATGAAGTTTTTGGGTTTGTCAAATTTTTCACTTTTGAAATTGGTGGCATCACAGCCTCAGACGAATATAAAAAAATAAAAAGGGGGCGTTATCTGCTCTTTGCGAGCCCGTAAATGACCCTAAGTGCTATGAGGATTGCTCCAGAACCGACGAGCACTGTTATGTTTGCTGCAAGTCTGATGAGTTCAGTGGGTATCGCCACTCCTGCAGTTGTAATCAGCAGCGTCATGCCGATAGCCGTGACAACGAAAGCAATCGACGCAAACAGGAACGGACCGGTTTCCTTCGCGGTTATGTTCAGCAGGCCGACGATTACCCCGAGCACCGCTAACCCAACGTAGAGCCAACCCGACGGATTTATGAACGCTGTTCCGAGTGCTATCAACAGTCCAACGTAAAATGCTACAGGGCCCAAAAGAGAAGTCATGCTTTGTTTGGCCATCTAACCTCTCCGAACACACATCAACTCGATACTTTTAAACGTTTTTCTTTTCTCCAATACATGATGGTTAGGCGTGATCGATTTGACTGAGACTACCGTGGTGTTTTACAAGAGTGACGGATATCTGGTAGATCCGGAAGTGTATGAGCCTGCAGAAGATACGTTTTTCCTCGCCGATAACGTCATGAACTGCGTCGGAAAACGTGTCTTGGAACTGGGTACCGGATGTGGATTGATCGCAGTGTGGGCCGCGAAACAGGGAGGGCAAGTGGTGGCAACCGATATAAACAAAAAAGCATTGGAGTGTGCGAAAAAAAATGCTTTGGCCCATGGAGTTTTGCCCCGTGTAGACTTTAGGTTAGGCAATCTTTTCGACCCGGTTCGCGGTGAACGCTTCGATTTGATCCTTTTTAATCCACCATATCTTCCTGAAGTTCCCCACACGGGAAAGTCCATCATCGATAGGGCCTGGGACGCCGGGATGGATGGCAGGGCAGTGATAGACCCTTTTGTGGACGAATTGCCAGACCATTTAACGAAAAACGGCCATGCACTGTTTATCCAATCGTCGCTCTCCACCCCAGAAAAAACTGTGCAAAAATTGGCCGAACGAAATTTCACCGTTGAGATCAAGCAAAAAAAGATGCCGTTTGAAAAACTTTACCTATTCGATGTCTACAGATGATTTGGTAAGGTTTTTACCCTAACAGCTTCAAGTCCAACAAGCTGGTGATACTTACGGGAAAAAGGCCTAGAAAATGGAAAAAAAAGGGACGCATGCGCTGGAAATGGGTACGAAAACGGATGCGACGAAAGCTTCGCAGGATCAAACAGAGGACGGGCGCATAATTGATCGCAGAGGTTAATCTCTGTTCGATCCAAGGTGGTCCCCTCAACCTATTTATATATTGGATATATTATCCAATATCGATCAAATGTTCTGGTCACCCAGAAAGCCAAGCTATAAAATTTTTGGAGACACCACTCAGGGAAGAATATTGGCGAAGAGAATAAGGCTCTTCGTGCTGATCGGGGCTGTGCTCATTGCGGTCAGCAAGCTCCTCTATCACCAGGGGATCATGCCATTCCCAAATTTTGAACTTATAATACCGACGCTGGTCGTCGTCGGTTCGTTTTCCCTTTACGTTGGACCCACGAAACAGTGGAGATACATCACCAGATATTTCGGGATCATCGCCCTGATCAGCGTTTTTCTAATAGATTTGGGGATATGGGGGTTTCAGCCTATTTATGCTTTCACTTGGTCCGGTTTTATCCTATGCTGGATTATCGGCCTACGGAACAGGCTTTCGATGTTTGATAGGTTTAAAAAGCTGTTATGGCGCACGAGCATCACGACAGCCGTAGCGGTGCTCATCTTCGACGTGTGGACCGCGTTCGGGAGCTGGCTGGGATGGGGGGCCAAATCCCTTTCGGGGTTGGCGGCCGTGTACTTGGCCCAAATACCGTTCACGCTTTACCACCTAGCTTCCCTAGCCGTCGTTCCCCCACTGATCGGCTTGGCAAAACTCATGGTGAAAGTCAAAGTTCCAGTTCCCGTCACAGTGGGGGTTCGTGCGGGCACTGGAGTTCAAAAAGAACATGGGAGGTGATCTGACGGAAAAAGTGTCTTCCATTCAGGTAGTCGGCCTGACTGCGGTTGTGGCGTTCGTGGCATTGGGTTGCGGATACGTGCTCGCCGGGGGCGTCGAGAAATTTTCGGGACAGTACAGCGTGGGCGAAGATATCGTGGTGAGCATCAAACTCCCTGGAGAAACAGAATACACCGATGTTAACCTGAAATCCGGTATGACTGTGCTGGACGCCGTCGCCCAAGTCTATGAGATAAAAACTGAACTTTACCCGGAGCTCGGTCCCGCTGTGAAATCCATAGACGACAACTGGCTCATGTATACGGTCGACGGAGTCGCACCAGAAGTCGGCATGTCGGCGTACCAGCTTACTGGCGGGGAAAAAATTGAACTTACGCTTGCATGAGAACGTTGAAGAACGTCAAGCCGAAAACTGCTAGCTCCACCTCAAAAACCTCTGTGCATGAAAACTCAAATCCCGCTTATTTTCCTGAGCGACAGTGCCGCAGCTCTAGCCCCCGCCCCTGCTTTTTCCACATCTTCGCCCGTACCAATCACCAAAACATCTCCATCCTTGGGCTTAAACAGTTTGACAAGCGCGTCTGAGGTTTTTTTATCGATTTTGATGAAATTGGCTG
The DNA here is from genome assembly GCA_964564905.1 of Hadarchaeota archaeon (SeqCode). Taxonomy (GTDB): domain Archaea; phylum Hadarchaeota; class Hadarchaeia; order Hadarchaeales; family Hadarchaeaceae; genus B75-G9. Next base: position 14,885 of record CAZMCI010000019.1, read on the forward strand.
GAAATCTAAATTTTCCATTTTTGAAGATCAGCACGGTTGCGCCTTGAGCTCCAGCTTTTATTGCCTCATCGCGCTGTTCCACACCATACCTGATCTTTTTGGCAGCATTTCTCACAAGTGTACCTACATTAACTTTTCCGACCGTAATGCCCCTCACATTCACTGTTACATACGTGGGGAAATTTCCAACCACATTTTTACCTTTACGGGTGAGGAAGTGGCCCCCTCGCGAAGATGTAACGAGTCCTTTTTCTCTGAGGATGTTCAAAATGGTACGGACGCTTCCCTCACCCACCCCTAATTTTTTTGCTAGTTCCATTCGTCCCACTCTTCTCCGACTAGCTATGATCTCTAATGCCCGCTGGATGTGTATTTTGGAAAACCTCGGCAACGGACCTCTAAACGGCAAGCTGAACACCGCTCTTCCACATCTTTATTAATAAAACGACAATTTATCGGTTCTGTTTCACATTCATGAGGCGGTATGTCAAAAAGAAGGATTCTGACCTTCTTCGATCCCCAGATCCAAACCATTATCTTGCATGTCCACGCATCGAAGACGCCAAGTGGCTCCTGATTTTGGGACAATCGCGGCTCGGATTTATTGATTCATCTTCCTACTTTGGAACAAAATTTAAGGCATGAGTTTGTATGTAATACAGAGTGCACAGGAGGCCAAACTTGTGACTTCTCAAGTCGTCCTAACGATGGATCGAACTCTCGCATCTGAATATGGAGGTTCACTCTTCGTTGGATTTGCTGCCTGTGCTCCCAAACTTATTCCTGATCCCCTTTACCGCTTTTTCCTGTGCCCTTCCGTGGAAGCTAAAGAGCACATGCCTGTGGCTGCTCCCGCAGGAACAAGAAAGATGGAAGCTGCCCTGTCGGAAGCCGGAATCGATGTTGTGGTGGCTCATCCTGAGCACTTGGAGGAAGTCATTGGCAGGGAAACAAAGGTGGTCGGCATAACTTCTAACGATCCAAGAGGATTTGGGCCAGCATCATCCACCTTTAGTAGCCTTCTAGAAAGAAAAACCTTCTCTGCCCTTTTCTTCGAGCAAACAGTCGGAAAAGTGAGGGAGATTTTGGACTCAAATGGAGGAGGAAAACTGATAGTGGGCGGGCCAGGGGCGTGGCAACTGGAAGACGAAGAAGTGTTGGACAGGTATGGTATCGATTGTGTAATTATAGGAGAAGGAGAAATCACCGGTGTGGAGATCGTTAAACGGGCGCTGAGAGGGGAGCCCATTCCCCGGGTGGTTCATGGAGAGATGGTTCCCCTGGAGCGAATCCCAAATATCAAGCACAGAACGATCGGCGGTCTTATTGAAATCTCCAGAGGCTGCGGAAGGGGATGTCGGTTTTGTCTTCCCAACCTCAAGTTTCTGAGATCCAGACCCCTACACCAGATCTTGGAGGAAGTAAAAATCAACTTGAGAGAAGGGTCGGAGGGCGTTTGTTTGCATGCAGAAGATGTCCTCCGCTATGGGGCAAAAGGCCCAATTCCTGACGAAGCCAAGGTAATTCAGCTCTTTGAGCAAGTCTCAAAGCTCACTCCTCATGTATGGATCTCCCACTTCGCTTTCGCTTCTGTGGCGTGCAGGCCCGATTTGATCAGAAAAATCACGGAACTGCTCGATGAGCGTGGAAGCGAGGCCCCGTGGTATTCCGGGCAGGTGGGGATTGAAACCGCCTCACCCGAACTCGTGAGGCGGTACATGCCAGGGAAGCCTCTCCCGTTTAAGCCAGAGGAGTGGAGTGAAGTCGTTATCAGAGCACACGAGATTTTGGCTGAAAACAGGTGGGTCCCCTGTTCTACCCTTATCTCCGGGCTTCCCGGCGAAACCCCTAAAGATGTTGAGCTGACAATCGAACTTGTTGAAAAATTGCGCGGGTTCAAGTCCCTCATCGTTCCACTCTTCTTCGTTCCCATAGGTCAGCTAAGTGGAGGTCAATTTTTCCTCAAAGAGCATATGCTGCCAGAACACTGGAAATTGCTTGCTACGTGCATGGAGCACGACTTTAAGTGGACACCAAAACTGGCAGAAGAACATCTTCACAACCGAATTCAAAAGTTCTTTGTCAAAGAAGTAGTGTTGAGGTCTTTTCGGCATCAGCTGAAAGGGCCTTTAAGACTCATGAAGGAAGGAATCGACCCGACAAAGGAAGTATCTCCTGCTCCCATTTCTAGGTTAGCCCCCGTAGAAGCTTAGTGCATATCAATCGCAAGTGCCTCTCTAATGCTGCTCCACTGCAGGTAGAACTTTTTGTTCTGCTCCCAGTTTTTATAACAATTCAGCGGGGCGGATCCATGACATCTCAC
>CAZMCI010000020.1:0-16892 GCA_964564905.1 Hadarchaeota archaeon (SeqCode)
AAAAGGTAATACCTAGAGTATATAATCGGTGAAAACCATGCATGCGGTGTTTTTCAGCACCCAGGGGGCCCAGTTTGGATATATGGAATTTTAAAATAAATTATAGAAATCCATATATGCTTATAAGATTAATATGAATTTGATGATATGGCAAACCAGGACATACTGCTTGAGAAACTGCGTTCGACCCTTCTTGAGCGGGTGAGCTTAGAGAACGTCCCCGAGCCAGTGTGGAAACGTACGGCGGCCCTTAACACGTGGGGCACGAACGCGGTGGAGGGGAGCACGATCGACTGGGAAGACGCGCAGCACCTGCTCCTGGAGGGCAAGAGCGTCCCCGGAAAGCCGGTGAGGGACATCATGGAGACAATCCAGCACGACCGTACATTCCGCTCGCTCCCGGAGCTTCGGGGGTTGCCTCTAGATCTGAAACTCATCCTACGACTCCACGAATCCGTCTTCAGAGGGACTCTACCTGACGCTGGGCAGTGGCGGCGGGTAAACGTTTGGGTGAGGGGAGCCGCCTTCACCCCGCCGCGGATGGAAAAGGTCCTGACAGAACTCGAGGCCTATGAGCGGGAGTACAGGAAGCGGGATGTTGCGGGAGATGATGTATTTAGACTGGGTGCTTGGATGCACTTCGAGTTCGAGCGCATTCACCCATTCACGGATGGAAACGGACGGGTCGGCAGGCTGCTCCTGAACCTCCACTTTCTCAATCACAACTGGCCGCCAGTCCATGTCCTCCCCTGCCACAGGGGCAGCTATCTCCACGCGCTGAACCACGCTGCAAAGGGTAACTTCTCATCGCTGGAGCACCTCCTGAAGCTCCTGATGGGCGCTAGCCTCGTGGACCTCCTAGACCAGTTGGGAACCCCCGAGGACGAGCTAATGAGCCTGAAGGAGATCTCAAAATTCGTTCCCTACGGGCCAAAGTACTTGGCGCTCCGATGTCAACAGGGCATCGTGCCTGCCGTTAAGAGAGGCAGAGAATGGCAGACCAGCAGGAGGGTAATCGAGATTTACTTCAAGCACGTAGCAAGGAAGTAGGTGGGATCCAGCTCCGCTAAAGTAGCTGGCCCGCGGGGATTCGAACCCCGGATGTGCAGCTTAGAAGGCTTGCGGGTCTGAGACTTGCCACGTGCCTACGACAAACTCAGCTTGAAAGATGAAAGCGGTTGAATCAACAGTCGCTCAACCGAAGGTTTTTAATAAACACTCTTGAGTATATTACTTAGGAGTGCACAAACGGTGGGAGCATGCGTGCCAGCGTGTTTTTGGATAGAGAAAGGGAACTCGCCTTGTTAGAAGACAGATACCGAAGTGATAGGGCCGAGTTCATCGTAATTTACGGGAGAAGAAGGGTTGGAAAAACCGAACTCATAGACCAGTTCATAGCTAGATGTAACAACGGGGTGAGGCTCCTCGCAAGGGAGGAATCGAAGACATTCCAGTTGAGCAGATTCGCGGCAAAGCTCGGGGAATTTTTCCACGATGAATTCGTGAAGAAAACGCCGTTCGCAGACTGGGATGGGTTTTTCGAATACCTGTCGAAAAAAGCTGATAGGCGGGTGATCATCGCGATAGATGAATTCCCTTACTTGATCAAAGAGGACAGGGCGCTACCTTCAATTTTACAAGATTATTGGGACAGCAAATTGAAAAAATCGAGAATATTTCTGGTGCTCTCGGGTTCGAGCATCTCCATGATGGAGTCGAAGGTCTTGGGGCACAAAAGCCCCCTCTACGGGAGGCGCACCGGGCAGCTTTTGATGAAACCTTTCAACTTCCTCCCCATTTTACATTACGTGGGGGATCTGGAAAAGGCCGTCGAGTTCTATTCGGTCTTCGGCGGCACGCCTGCGTACATTATGGAAATCGACCCAAGAAAGGATATTTTCACCAACATAGCTGAGAAAATTTTAAGGGAGGATTCTTTCATTTACAAAGACATTGAATTCGTGCTCAGGCAAGAGCTGGTGGAGCCAAGGTACTACTTCTCGATTCTGCTCTCGATCGCGAGAGGGAACCATCGAGTAGGTCTAATAGTGAATGATACCGGATTGAGCAAAAGCATAGTGAACAAATATCTGTCCGTTTTAAGGAACCTCCAGTTGGTTGACCACGTGGTTCCGATAACAGAGAACCGTAAGAGCAAGAAAGGACTGTGGTTTTTATCGGATAACCTTTTTGATTTTTGGTTCAGATTCATCAACCCTTACATAGACGACATAGAGCGATGCAGATCAGATCTCATAATCAGCGATTACATCAAACCTAATTTCAATGAGTACGTCGGGAGGCATTTTGAACCCATCGTCAGAGAATTTTTGGAGGAAATGAACGCGAAGTCCCTTCTCCCTTCCCGCTTCACGAAAATCGGCAGGTGGTGGCACAAAAACACGGAAATCGACGCAGTGGCGCTGAACGAGCGGACAAAAGAAATCCTCTTCGTGGAGTGCAAGTGGCGAGATAAGGTAAACACCAAAAAAGTTTTGCGTGAACTGAAAGAAAAAGCGGACTTCGTCGACTGGAGGAAGAAAGGGCGGAAGGAGTACTACGCGATCTTCGCCAAAAGCTTCCGGGAGAAAATCGAGGAAGAGAATGTGCTGCTTTTTGATCTGAAGGATTTGGAGAAGGTCTGGCGCACTCGGTTGTGACTAGCCACAGCTGTCATCCAGTGGCGGGCCCGCGGGGATTCGAACCCCGGATGTGCAGCTTAGAAGGCTTGCGGGTGTTTCCACTTGCCGCCTTATCCTGGCTAGGCCACGGGCCCATGTTAGAGTAGCCGCCACGATTTAATATGTGTGTGGCGATTAAGAACCTGAGAAGCATGACAAAGCTGTTCGGAACCTTCGGAGTCCGCGGAGTCGTGAACGTGGAGCTCACCCCGAAAAATGTTTTTGATCTGGGTTTAGCCCTGTCCACGCATCTCGGAAACGAGGGGCTGGTAGCAGTGGGGCGTGACAACCGCACGTCAAGTGAGATGTTCGAGCACGCCATTACCGCAGGGCTCACCGCAGGCGGGTGCGATGTGCTTCAGCTTGGAATGGTTCCCACACCCGTCTTGAGCTTTGGCACGCGCCATTTTTCATGTGATGCTGGAGTCATGATAACGGCCTCCCATAATCCCCCAGAATACAACGGCGTCAAGTTCTGGGGCCGTGACGGCGCAGGATTCGAACGGGAACGGGAAAGGATGATAGAAAAGATCGTGGCTCGGGGTGGCAAACGTGCAGACTGGAAAAAGATCGGAGAGGTGAATCAAGCTGATGCGCTGGAGCCATATATACGTGCTGTTCTCAAACGGGTACCAAAATTCAAACACAAATGGAAGGTAGTGACCGACTGCGCGAACGCTGTTGGTAACCTGGCGACCCCTCGTTTACTCAAGAAGCTGGGATGCAGGGTGATATCCATAAACTCACAGCTCGACGGTACCTTCCCCGGACGCAAGCTTGAACCCGTCCCGGAAAACCTCACCCTCCTCGCCAAAACCGTGGTGGATCAAGGAGCGGACCTCGGGATAGCGCACGACGGGGACGCGGACCGCACCATCGTGGTAGATGAAAAGGGGGAGATCCTCACTGGAGACCGCATATTCGCACTCGTTGCCATGCATCACCTGAAAGGAAAAAGAAGACCCCGGATCATTACCACCGTGGCCACCAGTTCGGTTCTCGACGATGTGGCAAAGAGATTGGGTGGAACGGTCGTGCGAACCAAGGTCGGTGAGCCCGAGATCATCGGGGAGTACAGAAGGGGGGGAGGGGACATAGGCGGTGAGGAAAACGGAGGGGTGTTCTTTTTCGACTGGTTGTTCTGCCGGGAGGGGATCATGACCGCCTTAAAGTTCATGGAAGTTCTGGACCGAAGCGGTGGTAGTGTCTCGGAACTCAACAAATCGTTGCCCACGTACTTTCAGGTCAAAAAACGGGTTGAGTGTCCAAACGATTTAAAGTCAAAGGTCCTTAACGCTCTCGCGAAACGTTTCGACAAATACAAACTGGATCGCACGGATGGGCTCCGCGTGGCATTTAGGGACGGCTGGCTTTTGGTCCGCCCTTCTGGAACGGAACCCATATTCAGATGTTTCGCAGAGGCGAAAACCCGTGAACGAGCCGAGGAATTAGCCGCTTTCGGTATCGAAGAACTGAAATCCGCTATTCGGTGACATCAGGAATGTAATCCCCGACGAGCTTTATCTTCGTGTAGCATTTTGGGCACCGATGATCCTTCAGCCGCCATTTGGTTATGCTAAAGCCATATCTTTCAACGAGCAGCTCCCCGCACTTTGGACAATAAGTATTGTCGGCCTCGTGACCGGGTACGTTTCCGATGTACACGTAGTGAGCGCCCTCCCCCCTCGCGATGCTCATCGCCCGCTCAAGCGTCGAGACAGGTGTTGGATCTCGATCGACCATCTTGTACTGGGGATAAAAACGGCTGAAATGAATGGGTACGTCGGGGCCAAGCTTATTCACCACCCACCGGGAGAACTTCCTGATTTCCTCGGAGCTGTCGTTCTCGCGCGGAATAACCAAATATGTGACTTCGAGGTGAATTCCACGGCTGACCATCCACTCGCATGCATCGAGTACGGGACGGACGCTTGGAACACCACATATCTTCCTGTAGAATTCATCATCAAACGCCTTGACGTCGACATTGGCTGCGTCCAGGTGCGGACCTAGCTCCTCGAGGGCCTCAAGCGTGATGTATCCATTGGTCACATATGTGGTGTACAATCCTTCACGATGAGCGAGTTTTCCCACATCTATCGCGTACTCAGTGGCAAGTGTGGGTTCGGTGTACGTGAACGATATTCCTCTGCAGTTATATTCGCGGGCCAGCTCGACCAGCTCCTCCGGGGAGATGTCCTCATAAGAAACCTCCTCAACACCTACCTGCGAAATACTCCAATTTTGACAGTGCAAACACCTGAAGGTACAACCCGGGACCGCCACGGAAAATGCACTTGACCCCGGCCAAAAATGGTAAAAGGGCTTTTTTTCGATGGGGTCAATTCCCGAGGAGACTATAGAACCGTAAACCAAGGTATAAAGGACGCCGCTCTCGTTTTTTCGTCCTCTGCAAAATCCGGTCTCCCCTTGAGATATCACGCATCTTCGTGGGCAGAGCGCACACCGGACCCTGTCACCAGGTAATTTTTCCCAGAATTTGGCTCGCTTTTTCAGACATGTCCCCCCTTTTGTACTGACCCCTCAGAGCGTGAACCACCCCCGGCTTTCGCGGGGGCCCCGTTTCACCGACGGGACTTACCGCGGCTTGCGCCTGGACGCCGAGTAGGGGTCCCGCCTCCACAGGTGTTGGTTCAGCCCGTGCCAGCTCTACTCGAAGGATACGCGGGGATGCTATATAATCCCTCTCGAACTCCTCCGGAACGTCCTGCGAGGTTCTCCCCTAGTTCACCCAGCTCAAAACCGAAATCTGCGGGTCGCCTTTCCGCTCCTTCCTCTCGGGAAGGGACTCATGGAGAATATTTTCCACCTAAAGTTTTCATATAGTAACGAAAATATCAAGTGAGGCCTTATGACCGATAAAATTAAAGAAATCGAACGCAGTGCGGAAGAAATAGTCAAGTCGTTCACCCAAGCCGCGGAGAAACTCCCCAAACTCAAAGAGACATACTACAGCCAAGAGATATACAACATCGTGCGTGCGGACGGAGAACCAAGTCCAGCTGAAACCCGCGCAGAGTTCAGAAAACGGTTCATTTCAAATATGCCCCGGTCCGATGAGGAAGGAAACCTCAAAGTGGAGGCGGCGCGATGGGCCAAGGAACGCTAGAAAAACTTGAACGAATACTGCGCGGAGAACTATCGGCCGTGGACAACGTCCAGACCACGCTCGAAAAGATAAAAAAGATGAACAAACGGATAAACGCTTTCATCGATATAAACCCCAACGCTGTGGCGGAAGCGGAAGCCGTCGACAGAAAGCTAAAACGGGGAGAAAAGGTGGGGAGGCTGGCGGGACTCACGATCGGAGTCAAATCCAACCTGAATGTTGTTGGGCTGCGGGCTACCTGCGCCTCGCGCACCTTGGAGAATTACGTATCCACATACGATGCCGAGGTCATCAAGCGGATTCGGGCCCAAGACGGCATCGTGATCGGGATGACAAACATGGATGAATTCGCATGTGGCTCCAGCGGAGAAACGAGCGCCTTTGGACCGACCGATAATCCTTCCGCCCCCGGACGGATACCTGGAGGTTCCAGCAGCGGATCGGCGGCGGCGGTCGCGGCCGGCATGTGCGACCTTTCCCTGGGTACGGACACCGGCGGGTCGATCCGGAACCCGGCAAGTCACTGCGGTGTGGTCGGGATCAAACCCACCTACGGACTGGTTCCGCGTCAGGGGCTGATCGACCTCGGGATGAGCCTGGACCAAATCGGACCGCTGGCTCCAGACGTTCAGGGAGCTGCCCTGATGCTCGAGACGATCGCGGGGAAAACCTCCAACGAATGCGTGATGCTCGATGTGGAGCGGGTCGATTACCTAAATCGACTGAAAGACGATGGGATCAAGGGTATGCGAATCGGTGTCAGCCCGAAGTTCGCCGAGCTCACCGACCCCAAGATTATAGGAGTCATCGATAAGGCCGTAGACAAGTTGCGGGATTTGGGGGCAGAGATCGTTGAGGTAGAGTTGCCAAATCTCGAACGCGGCCTTCCAGCCTACTACCTTATCGTCTCCGTCGAGTTCTTTTCAGCGACCCGCAAATTCGATGGAAGGAGGTATGGCCAGCGAATAGAAAATGTGTGTGGTGAGGAAGTACTACGCCGCATTTTGCTTGGACGTTACATCAGCCGGAAGGAGTATCGTGGGAAGTACTACCAGCGTGCACTCCAAGTTCGAACGTTCATCCGGCAGGAGCTGATGGCGGCCCTCGCAAAGGTTGATGTGATAGCAAGCCCCACCGTGCCAAAACTTCCACATAAATTGGGGAAGAAAATTTCCGTAAGCTCCATGTATGCTTATGACTATCTTACCATTCCGGCAAACCTAGCTGGGATATGTGGGGGTGTGGTCAGGGTGGGTGATGTGGGAGGAATCCCAGTTGGGCTCCAGGTCCAGGGGAAACCCACCGGAGAAATGGATATTCTCAAAGTAATGTCGGCTTTGGAGGATACTGTATGAAGGTGAAAATAGGCTTTGAGGTGCACCAGCAGATCTCCACGGAACGAAAACTTTACTGCGACTGCCCGACCAACTACCAAGACGTACCCCCAAACACCAACGTGTGTCCCATCTGTACGGGAATGCCCGGAGCAAAACCTCTGCCACCAAATGAGCGGGCTGTGAACGCCGCAATTGAGATTGCGCTTATGCTCGGGTGCAAGGTAGTTACAGGCAGGAGCATATACATCCAGAGAAAACACTACGACTATCCGGACCTTCCTTCAGGATACCAGCGTACGAGCCTGCCGATAGCTCAAGATGGAGAATTGCAGGGCATTCGCATTCGTGAAGTACATCTGGAGGAAGATCCCGGACAGTACGACCCTACGGCCGCAACGGTCGACTATAACCGCTCTGGAATTCCACTTGTGGAAATAGTCACGGAACCAGACCTCACCTCGCCCGAAGAGGCAAGAAAGTTCCTCAGGTCCCTGACCCGGGTCCTCGAATACACGGGGAAGGTCAGATCCGAGGCGGGAGGTGCAATGAGGGCAGATGTCAATATATCGCTGGAAGGCGGAGGCAGGGTGGAAGTGAAAAATATAAATTCCATCAAGGGGGCTTACCGGGCCCTGAAGTACGAGATGGTCCGTCAAGAGGGACGGATCAGACGGGGGGGTGTGGTTTCGCGGGAGACCCGTGCATATCTCGAGAGCCAGATGGTCACAGTACCAATGCGGACCAAGGAGATGGAAGAAGATTACCGCTATATCCCCGACCCAGATATATTCCCGCTCATCTTAGACGAGACGAGGATCAAATCCATACAGGACAGGATGGTGGAAGGGCCGCATCTCAGGAAGCAACGTTTGATCAGGCAATATGGAATTCCAGAAACTTCCGCTGAAGTAATAGTAAGCGAACGAGAACTGGCTGACCTCTATGAAAAGACCGCCGAACAGGTGGACCCGAAACTGACAGCGACTTGGTTCAGGACCAGACTGAAGAAGGTCTTGAACTACATGAACCTGCGGGCCGCGGACCTCAAGTTCACCCCACAGCATCTCATAGGCCTGCTCAAGATGGTGGAGCTCAAACAGCTGACACCGGAGCAGGCGGAACTCGTGCTGCGGGAGATGGTCCGAGAGCCCCTGGATCCAAAAAAACTCGTGCTGAGACTTGGATTTACCCCTATGAAAAGATCCGACCTCCAGATCGCGATACAAACCGTCATCAAAGAGAACCCAAAGGCCGTGGCAGACTACCGTGAGGGAAAAAGTGGAGCCCTGAACTTTCTTGCCGGGCAGGTGATGAAGCTCACGAAGGGACGGGCTGACCCAAGAGAAGTCAAAAATTTGATCCTCAGGGAAATTGAACGGAAAACTTAACCGTACATCTTATCCGATCTAGCCGAGAACTCTGGAACCTCGGATATTCTGAGCGAAGGCAAGACCTTTCCCACGGCCTGTTCAAAGTCTCTCTGTTCCACCTGCTCACGTCCGTCCCTGATGGCGAACATGCCTGCCTCCGTGCAAATAGCTTTTATGTCCGCACCCGTAGCCCTTTCTGTCATGCGTACCAGAGCTTTCAGGTCAACACTCTTTGCCAAGTTCATGTTTCTGGTATGGATTTTGAATATCGCCAGTCTAGCCTTCTCTTTCGGTAGTGGGAAATAAATTAACCTGTCGAAACGTCCCGGACGGAGCAACGCTGGATCGAGGATGTCCGGACGGTTCGTCGCGGCTAGGATCCGAACATCCCCCCTCGGATCGAATCCATCTATCTCCCCCAGCAGCTGCATGAGCGTGCGGTGAACCTCCCTATCTCCGCTCGTCGACGCATCCATCCTACGGGCCCCGATGGCATCCAGCTCATCGATGAAGACGATGGACGGTGCTTTTTCCCTAGCAAGCTCAAACATCTCGCGCACCATCCGGGCTCCCTCTCCGATGTACTTCTGAACCAACTCCGAACCTATGACGCGAATAAAGCTCGCCTTGGTCTCGTGGGCCACCGCCCTGGCCAGAAGGGTCTTCCCAGTCCCAGACGCACCGTAGAGCAGTACCCCCCGAGGTGGATCTATGCCAACCTTCGCGAAGAGATCCGGCTTGAGAAGAGGCAGCTCAACTGTTTCCCGTATCTCCCGGATTTGCTCTTCAAGCCCACCGACATCCGAATAGCTGACGTCCGGAATTTCCTCTATTTCCATCCCCAGCACCAACGGGTCCTTCTTGGTTGGGAGAACTTCAACGATGCTGAGGGTTCTCTGGTTGAGAGCTACCCTCACGCCGGGCTTTAGATCCTCCCGCTTGATGAACCGTGAGGCGGTGACCACGAAATGCGGTCCGGTGGTGCTCCTGACAATGGCCCGGCCATCATCCAGCACATCAAGCAGCGTGCCCGCGATCAGCGGAGGGGACCTAACCCTGTCAAATTCAGCACGAAGGCTGGCGAGCTCCCGGTCCAACTTTAGGTATCTCCCCTCAACCAAGCGCTTTTCGTGCTCCAGATCCCTAACCCGGCGTTCCAGACTCTGGATGTATTCGGCAATATAGCTCTCATCAAACTTTTGGTCCCTTGGACTCGAAGAACCTGTCAATCCATCAACCTGTGGAACTTTTACGGCACAGCTAATAAAACTTTCAGCGAAAATATGGTGCTATCAAAGAGAAGGACGGATCCCCAGTAAATATCCTCAAGACATGAAGGTCGGTGACATGCGGGTCGTGCTGGTCGAACGGCGCTCACCAGGCGAACAATCTCAGCTGGAAGAGCTGGCAGCTTTGTCCAAGACCCTAAATTACGAAATCGCCGGTGTGCTCCGTCAAGTCAGAAAACCAGACCCTGCATACCATATAGGAAGGGGAAAAGTCGCGGAACTTGCTGAGCTCGTAAAATCCACCGGGGCGAAACGGGTGATCTTTTCCAATCAGCTGACCCCATCGCAGGCCTACAAGTTATCACGCACCGTTGGCGTAGAGGTCATCGACAGATTTCAGCTTATCCTGGAGATCTTCGCCATGCGGGCTGGGTCGCCAGAAGCGAAGCTTCAGGTCGAGTACGCCAAACTCAGCTACGAGCTGCCACGCATCCGGGAGCAAGTCCGCGCGGCCATGTCCGCGGAACAGCCTGGCCTTATGGGGGGCGGTGAATACGAGGTGGATGTGTACTACGATATGGTCAAGAGAAAACTGGCAAACCTGAGGCGAAAACTAAAATCGGTCGCCAAAACCCGGGAACAACGGCGCAAGCTGAGGCGTAGAAGAGGTTTCAAACTTGTGGCTCTCGCGGGCTACACTAACTCCGGAAAGTCCACGCTCCTCAACACCCTCACATCCGCGAAGGCGGAAGTTGACGATATGTATTTCACCACCCTGATGCCCCGCACGCGTGCTGTCCGCGCCAGCAAAAAGATCCTCTTAACCGATACGGTAGGGTTCATCGATGGTCTTCCCCCGTGGATGGTCGAGGCGTTTAAAGCTACGCTTGAGGAGATTTACCTAGCAGATCTAGTAGTTTTGGTCGTGGATGCTTCAGACCCCATACCCGAGATCCTCAGAAAGTTCAGGGCCTCCAGGGAGGTACTGGCGGAGTATCCAGTGAGAGTCATCACCGCGCTCAACAAAATTGACTTGGTCGCAAACAAGGAGCTAAAACGAATACTGACCGTACTCAACAATCTATCCCCCGTCATTGTGCCGATATCGGCCTTGGATGGTACCAACCTCAGAGCCCTTCTAAACGTGATCAGGACGAACGTTTGATCAGAGAAAGGTAAAATTTGAATCTCTGGAGACCCCTATGAATTCTTTGTACATGGGGCCTGCCAATTATCTCAAGTCGTGCCGGGAGATGGCTTTAAATGATTTTCTGTATTTTTAAATTCTCTATAATAAAGTAAAAGATGAAAAATAGTAAAAATTGAAACATATACCGTGAAAAAATAGATAATATCGGATTAAATTAAAAATAAAGCAAAAAACTTATTGTTTTAAACATTTTACCCAATAATTTTATTAGTGAGTTTCATCTACTTTATATGGTCCTAGGTGGTGGGTTGCCAAAGAAAAAAAAGGAAAAGAAGACCCAGCCAAAACCAAAGGTGCTCGATAATCCTGTGTTAATAGAGTTACTCAGACAGGTGGCTGGGGAACATGGATATGAGGTGGCCAAGACCATTTCGGGTGAGGAGCTCACGGATGACGAAGTGGCAAAGCGCACCGGCATGCGCATCAACCTCGTCCGCAGGATACTGTACGATCTGTACGATAACCGAGTGGTCAACTACCGCAGGGTCCGGGATGAGAACAGTGGATGGTACGTGTATTACTGGCATCTCGACCCTGAGCGGGCAATGGGATACGTAAATGCCAACCGGCGCCTGCTCCTCCAGAAACTGGAAGAGCAGCTGAACCAAGAAAAAAACACCATATATTTCAGTTGCGATAACGGCTGCCCAAAAATACCTTTTGAACAGGCGGCTGAGAACGATTTCAGGTGCCCGAGGTGCGGTGGGAAGCTGGAGTCCTACGATAATTCCCGGGTGATAGCGTCTCTGGAAAATAGAGTCCACACGCTTCGGCAGCAGATCCTAGGTGGATAAACTCGGACCGAAACAATTTCAGGACGACGAATGACAATAGGTAAAGGGCACATCCCATGCCAAACATGGTGGTACATTGACCAGCAGAAAAGAGGCCATCCGCGCCCTCCACGCTTCAGGATGTTCCAAAGAAGTTATCCAACACTGCCTCACGGTGGAACGGATAGCACTCCAGCTCGCGAAGCGAATACTTTCACGCGGACACGAACTTGATCTGACCCTGGTGCGCATTGGGGCTCTCCTCCACGATATAGGACGGTCACGCACCCACGGAATCACGCACGGTGTGGAGGGGGGCAAAATTCTTCGTCGCTTGGGTTTGGGAAAATGGGCAAGCTTTGCGGAGGATCATATAGGCGCCGGTATACCGAAAAACGAAGCTGTGAGGCTGGGGCTACCTGCCCGCAACTTCATGCCCCGCACCCTCGAGGAAAAAATTGTCACATACGCCGACAAACTTGCTGAAGGGAATAAAAAAGTTTCATACAGACGTGCGCTGGAGTCGCTAAAATCAGATCTGGGCGAAAGACATCCCGCTGTACGACGATTTAAAAGGCTGCACGTGGAGATACGGAAACTCAGCAATGGTGGGCCCGCCGAGATTCGAACTCGGGATCTCCACCTGTCTTCCCGACCCCGATGTAAGGGTGGCGTATGTTAAGGGCATCTGACCCCTCTTAACCGCTAGACCACGGGCCCAAGAGTATATCTCGGTTCACCCAATAAAAGTTCACAGCCCTTTTACGACCATTATTATCTCCAGCACGACTATCGCTACGATCAGAAACATCATCAAGAACTCCAAGGAGGTAGCGCGGTGAACGTCCACCCGTTCCATCGCCATTGCGTACAACTCCTGGAGCTGATTTAGCTTTTTATCGACGAGCCCGAGCCAATCCGATATACGAAATCTCTCGCTCGCAACCCGGTAGAGTTTTCCCAAGTACCACTCCCCCGTAAATTTGAGGATGTTTCGTAGGTCCCCGACATAATCCATTACCTCTATACGCAATTCGGCTAGCTCGCTCGCGGTTCTGGAGAGCTCCCGATACTGACGACTCCGCCACGCCACGCCCATACCCGGACCGGTGAAGGCCGTACGAAGAGAACCATAGGCTCGCTCTATCCTTTCATCCAAGAGGCGGTCGTACGTCTTGAGTTCAAGGAGCTGGATTCTGGCCAGTTCTATCATCCGGACAAGTTTATCCGTGTACTCCACAGCCCCGCTGATTATGGCAGAGTACCAGTCCACAATCACTATGTCGTCCTCGGAATAACTGAGGTAAAGCTTCACGGCGTCCTCCGCCTCCTTATCACTGAGCGAGCGCCAGTCGCGTTCGCCTCGGAGGATCCCGGCTGTCTGTTTCTTGAACTTTTCCAGAAAGTCAGAGGCTCTGAGCCCTGGATCTGAGTGTGTGAGGATGATGAGGGTGTATATCTCCGGACGTTCAAACGCTGGATAAGGATAAACTATCGCCGATTTGATCTTATTTCTTAACTCACCGAACAATTTCAGCGGGATCTCGTCAAACTCCATCTCCTTTCCTTCAACTTTTACCAGTCCTTCGTTAAGCCCGACCAGCTCTATAAGAGCATCCGGTTTTTCGTCTCTGAACTCCACCGTGACGTAAATCCCTATCACACCGATGGGGAATATTTTTCCCTTTACCGTGGCTTTTCGTCCGTCAAAGTTTATAAAACCGAGGTCCACCTCCACCGGCTGCAGTTCGGCTTCCTCATATTTCGGGGCCAGAACCCTAGCCCCCTTTGGGAGCTGACGTTCGATCACTTTGAGTTCTTCCTTGGGCACGCGCTCGAGCACGATGTCTCCACCCACATCGTAGAAGTACTGGAAAACCACACGACCTGTGAGAGATGGGGCCTCTGGCATTCGCTCACCACGCATGGTTCGGCTCACGAAAACTTAAATGTGGCGCCGGGGCAGGGATTTGAACCCTGGAAGCGCTAACGCGCCAACAGGTGCCTGCAGGCTTTCGCCTATAGCAACCTGCCGCCTTTACCTGGCTGGGCCACCCCGGCACTTTCAAGATAAAATCAGGGGTTTGCTTCTTTATAAGTAACCTCCAAAGCCTCGGCGGGTAGCGTGGAGATTACACCAGAACTTGCGGAACTTTTTGGGGCATATGGGGGGGATGGAACAAAGCACATGAATAAAAATGGAAAGGAAATAATGCTATCATTTTCAGCCAGCAAAGATGAGAAAGAATGGTTGGAGCATATAGATCCTGAAATATTCTACGGAAATTGAATGTATGCTCGGTAAAAAAAGTGGCGACGGGCACGTCCGCAGTTGACGTTTTCCCCGCACGTCGGTTGCTGACCCCAAGCTCCGTCCCATTGACTACCAGCGCCGTACGTCCTCCCTACCGCTGCTACCTTCCGGTCCTGGCGGGGTTCGAGAGGCGAGGGCGGTTCTCCCCAACCCTACAGCTGGGGCCCCGCCGCCGCCGACCCAGTAGGATGGAACATCCGCGCCGGAAATCAGGCCGCCGTGCGGTTCCAACGCCGCCCGCAGACTTCGGCCCACCGTGAACCCCATTTGTGGTTACAGGCTAGGGGTAGCAGCCCGCCATAGCCCGTCGCCATACTCACCTAGATTTCGCAGAAATAAGGGTTTTCCGCTTCCGCTCCAGCCCGAGTCCTCGTAGGAGCTCGCAGCTCTTGCACAAAGTAGAGGAAGTCGGCTCCCCGCAGACTTCACACCTATGTATCTCGAACTTGGGCACAGCCTTCGCGAGGTAAGGCTTCATCCGGTCGAACATCCGGAGGATCATGAACTTAGAGTTGGGGTGGTTTGCCTCGAGCTGGTTTAGGAACTCGCGGATTTCAACATGAATACCACCAGCATAAGGACATGTTCCCAGGTACACGTTGATTCCTTTGAGCAAGGCATAGATGGCCACCTCCTTCTCCGGGATGCTTCGCAACGGTTTTATGCGTGGAACGAAACCCTCGCGGGGTGAGTAGCCCGGCCCCAGACGGTAGAGCCTCGAGAAGTCTGCCCTGACATAGTTCAGCATTATTGCCTGAACTTCGTCGTCGAGATTATGCGCGGTGGCCAATTTGTCCACTCCGAGTTCCCGCGCAGCTCGGTTTAGTAACGAGCGACGCATCACTCCGCAGTAAGTGCATGGATTGAGCCCTGTCTTCTTTTGTTTTGCGAGCTTGACCATCTTATCCAACGTGAGCCCAAACACTCGCCTAAAGCTGACGACAAAGTGTTCCACTCCCAGCAACCTAGCGTTCTCCTTTGCTACGGAAAGACTCTCATCCCTGTAACCACTTATCCCCTCATCTATGCTCACCGCCACTACTTCGCAATTTTTCCTCATGCAGTAATCTACCATGAGATGCATACACGTTACGCTGTCTTTTCCCCCGGAAACCGCCACACCTATCCGCTCACCAGGAGAAACCAGCTTATGTTCATTCATCGTCCTTCTGAATCGGCGCTCCACGCTTCGGGCCAAGCACCTATCGCAGAGAAACACTCCGGCATATCTACGATGGTAAACTGCATGCCGGCCGCAAAAACTGCACTTCAGCACTTACCCACCCGTCACGATCGGGATGATCTCGACCACGTCTCCGCTCTTCAGGTGTTCCTCCTCAGCGACTATCTTTCCGTTGACCCTCACGACGACCGTTTCTCGATTCTGACCCAATTTTTTCAGGAGATCCGCCACAACGGCCCGGCGACTGACCCTGATTTCACGTTTTTGTCTTCTGCCGGCCTCCCTGACCACAATTTTGATGGACATGAGAACCCCTCATATGAAAACCGGCATGAAATTCACCAGCAGAAGCGCCAAGACGACGAACGAGATCGCATTGCTGACCGCCGCAGCGACTCGCCCCGAACTCACACGTTCGACCGCTCCGGAGATGAGGTACCCTCCATCCAAGGGCTTCATGGGCAGCAAATTGAAGAGCCCTATCGCAAAGTGCAGGAAGATCAGCCATCTCAGCAGGTCCACCACGGGCCACGGGACGCGCGCGTCGTATGCATATGGATTTACCGCGCGAGTTTTTGGACCCATTATATCAAAAAGAGGGTTGAAAACGTAATACAAAAATCCGCTCTGGGCGTAGGTCAGGAAAACCCCCATCATCCCCCTATTTTCGTTTTCCGGGTATTGGGTGAGGGTTATCAAAAAGTTTTCTTCTTGACCGTTTCTCTCAACCAAGACCAGAACATTATCGCCCTCTCTCGTGTTCTCCATAAATTCGGAAAAATTTCCGTACTCCTCTATCACAACCCGGTCGACAGCCGTGTTGTCAACGACGTGACTGAGCTCAACGAGACGATCTCCAGGGCACAGGACTCCCCACGAAGCACCGGATATAACCGTGTTATCTGCGAGTTGATAGGTTTTCACGGTATCGTACACGTAGACTCCGGGACTCGGCGAGATGGATACCAAAAGGAGACCTAGACACACTAAAGCGAACAGGATATTTGCAAACGGTCCCGCTCCATAAACCCGAAGACGTTTTGATATCGGTGCATTTTTCATCTGCTTTTCATCCTGTTCCACAAATGCTCCAGGGAGAACCACAAACAGCAGAACCCCTGTGGACTTCGTGCGGATGTCCTGGGCTCGCATGACAAATCCGTGGGCGAATTCATGCACGATCAAAACGCTGAACAGCGATACTAGTCCATAAAACAGTGGGATGGTCACGCCGGGTATCGGGATCATGGCTCCGGGTGGTGCCGCTTCCGGTTCCTGAATGATAAAAGCGGCACTCTGTCCGAACATGAACAGGATTACGAGCATGAAGACAAAGCCCATCACCGCCGCAACGGTCCCAAAAGTCACCCATCCACGCCTATATGCCCTCGCAACCCTGTCGATGAACCCAAGCCCACGTTTTGTCCGCCATATCAGCATGCCCGGGGAGACCGTGATTCCATGTTTTTCCAGCTTGTACCATCGATTTATCAATCCAACAACATTCCAGAATAGCAGGATCAGGAGAATGGCAAAGAGTAACTCGTCGAACACTTGAAACACCTCACTCAATAACTATCGGTAAAATGTGAACTACCCCCAGCTTTCGCAGGGAGCTTCCTGCTTCAGCGACGGGACTTCTTTGTACCATTTTTGATGAATAGA
>CAZMCI010000021.1:0-10285 GCA_964564905.1 Hadarchaeota archaeon (SeqCode)
TTTCGGCTCTCATCCCCAGCTCTCGCAGGGGGACTTCCCGCCGACAGAGTTAAAACACGTATTATTTTTTTTGTGATTAACACATAAAGATCGTTTTTTATTTGGATTTTTTGAAACGTGTGAATCCCGTATGTAAAAGCATTTGTTCAAGTTCGTCTGGGTCGAAAGATTTTTCTGACCAGCTAGTAGCAGCTTTTTTAGTCCAATCTACGATGACAAGCACACCATTGGGGGCCCAGTACGCAATATATCTCTTTTAAAGACTTCTTTGCATCTGTTTCATGCAACGTTCGGATAGAATATACTAACTTGAAAAAAATCATCTGGGAAATTTAACTTTTCGGCTCTCATAACGTTACAAAAAATGTTTTTTAAATGACGCGATTTTTTTCTTGTGTTTGTGAGCTTAGATTTATCCACACCATAAATAATGTTTTTTGTCCTCTCGAGTACATGCAATTCATGTATTTTTCCTTTTGGATTTCCAGAAGTCTTTTTTACATATCTGTGACAACGCTTGCAAGTGCTATTGCGATGTCGCAATGTTTACATCCCACCTCAAGAATTCTTCCTCTTTTTTGGAGCGTGATGCATAATCAGCTTGAGAATCTCTTTCTCAGATAACACTTAGATCTCCCCATTTTCAGGAGCGATTAAATTTCTATTCCCTCCATAAATAATAACTATGGGATTGCCATTGGCAAATGTGGTTGTCATCGGAGGGTCTGCCGCAGGAATGGCAGCTGCGGCAAAAGCAAAGAGAACTGATACTACTCTGAACCTAATAGTTTTCGAGAAGAGTAGATACGTCTCCTATGCACCCTGCGGGATCCCCTATTATTTCGGGGGTTTAGTGAAGAGTTTCGATGATTTAGCGTATTACACTGCTCCGTATTTCAGAGAGAAGAGACACATAAATGTTTATGAGAGGCATTTTGTTACAAACGTAGATTTGTCGGGAAAAAGAGTCACCGCAATAAATTTGGATACCAACAGGGAGATCGAGGTAGACTTCGACAAACTTGTTTTGGCCAATGGGGGTGAGCCGATAAGGCCACCAGTAGACGGGATAGATAAAAAAGGAATATATACCCTCAGAAATCTAGAGGACGGTATAACCTTTTACAAAGCTGTCACAGAAAGCAAATCCATCGGAATTGTGGGAGGTGGCTACATAGGACTGGAGATGGCAGAGGGCTTGAGATTCATGGGAAAGAAAGTCGTCATGTTTGAGGCACTTGACCACGTAATGCCAAGCATGGATAAGGAAGCCACCGTTCCCATAGAGAAGAAGCTGAAAGACAATGGAGTGGAACTTCACCTGCAGGAAGCAGTTAAGGCCTTCGAGGGGAAAGACAAAGTTGAGAAGATCGTCACAGATAAGGGCTCCTATAACATCGATGCGGTTCTCTTAGCAGCAGGGGTTAGACCCAATGTTTTTTTAGCCAAAAAATTAGGCCTTGATCTGGGAGTCACCAAGGCGATAAAGGTTGACTCGCGCATGAGGACATCCGACCCAGATATCTACGCCGCTGGAGATAATGTAGAGACGATAAACTTGGTGACCAATAAACCCACGTATGCACCTCTCGCCCCCGCGGCCAATAAAATGGGGAGAACGGCGGGTGAGAATATTGCGGGTGGGGATGTCACATTCCCAGGCATCGTTGGAACAGCATTTACCAAGCTTTTTGATCTCCATATCGGCAGGACCGGTCTGTCTCTGACGGAGGCGAAAAAGTTCGGGTTCGACGCCGTGGCTGTGGATATAATACACGGGACTAGAAGTCATTATCACCCTAAAAACAAACAGTTGAAAGTTCGCTTGATAGCGGACAGAGCGACTCACAGGATATTGGGAGGACAGATTGTGGGACCGGAAGGAGTTGTAGGCAGGATAAATACGCTAGCATCAGTTATTACGAATCGTATGACTGCCGAGGATTTAGCAATGCTCGATCTAGGATATGCACCGCCCTTCGCGCCAATATGGGACGCTTTAATAGTTGCTGCCAATGTCATTCAGAAGAATTTAAAATAAATCGTTAAGACATACACTGAGGGAGATCCATATCCGGTGTTCCCGATGTTCCTATTATCGTTTCAGCGAAGGATCATCAGTAGGTAGCAAATAAGGGTAAAACATCCGAGACAATCACTTATAACTCAATGTTTACTACTTTTTTAAATGTAGATTTTCTCTCCCGCACGTATCGGCACTTGCCAGTTTTCTTGGGGCACAAAGGACATGTGTATGCTTTACCGTACGCACACCACGGATTGTAAGCTTTGTTAAAATCAAAAACCCATTTTCTACCGATAGTACGATCTCTTTCAGGTTCTAGATCTAAAGATCGTCCTGAACCGTATGTTTCTTTGCCAGCAGTTACATCTCTGAGAAAAAGCAGGAACTCCTCTTCAGGACTGCTTTTGTAAGCCTGAAGTATTCCTATTTCACTCTACCCGCAGCTCCTCATCTTGAGTGTAATGAAGATTGTTCCTCAATGCAATCAGTGCTTTTTCTATTTCTTTCCCAAGGTAAGCTGCATGGTCCAATCTTGAAATCAATCCCCTTTTAACAATCTCCTGGATTATTTGAGTTGTGGTCACTCCAGCAAATGTATACTTTAAATTTCCACTTGAATCGTAGTACCTTACAAAAACTTTATTCTGCGAAAAGAAGGGTTTTATTGTAAAATATCCTTTCGGATCCGGGTTCCACTCTGGTTTTGTTTCAGACGTGTCTATTACACTAGCAAGCTCTTTTTGATCTAGTTTCTCTTCTTCGTGGAGTCCTTCTTCTTCAGGCTCTAGAGTTTCTATCGTGATTCGGACTTTTCTTTTCATGCCTATTTTTGGCACAAATGAAGCGAGGAAATGCCCAAATTCTTCATCTTCTCCTTCACATCCTATATGATTATATTCTTTATCGCCCATTTTCTCTATACGGTTGAACAGAAAACCCCTAACTGTTTTCTTCATTTTTCCCCTCGTTTTTCAGAGACAAGTATATACTCGCTTGGTATTTATCACAAACGGTGCCTTCGCTTCGGCCGCTGTGATTTGAAAAAGAACATACAACCTATGATCTGGTCAGGAGGATAACATCGAAATAAGATAGACCGATGGTAAGATGTGACCGAGACTACCGGTTTCTCACCGCATTTTGAGCCGCTAGGACCAAAGGATACATCGTGGGTGGTGGTGTAAGGTAGGGATGAGTAGCCATTTGAAAAGTTTCCAGCTCTGTTATGGTAAATCTCTTTTGTATTGCTATCCCGATAGCGTTGATCAGCTCACCGCAGGATATGCCTCCAGCTACCTGTCCACCCAACAGGGCCTGGCTTTCTTTCGAAAATACTAGCTTTACCAGTACTTTGTGCGCACCGGGCAATTTGGATGGATGTTTATCCACCACCTCGGCCTTTCCAGAGATTACGTCAAAACCTTCCCGTTTTGCCGTGTTTTCGGTCATCCCTGCGGACCCCAACACGAGACCTCCGACATAGGTTGAGAAAATACCGATTGTACCCTTGTTCTCCCGCAGTACCTTCAACTGGTAAAGATTGGCCCCGGCGACACGTGCCTCTGCAGTAGCGATGGAGGCCAGCAGTATAGGAGCGTCCTTTCGAGTGAAAAATTCCCTTTTACCGGCACAATCGCCAATTGCGAAGATGTCAGGGTCAGTGGTTCTCATATATTCATCCACCCATATGCCCTTTCCTCTACCGAGTTCGAGACCAGAGTCCCTAGCCAACTTGGTATTTGGCTTGGCTCCTATTCCCAAGATCACGCAATCGATATCCATCTCATCACCATTCGAAAGACGTACCTTCTGGACTTTTTCATCACCGAGAATTTCTTCAACTCGGGTGTTTGTCAGTATCCTCACTCCTTGGGAGCGCAATTTTTCCTCCACCAGCTCCGAAAATTCGGGATCGAAGGAATTGGCCAGAAGGTGGGGAAGCATCTCTACTACTACCACTTCGAGACCTTTTACTCTAGAAAGTTCATCTGCAAATTCTACCCCTATGAACCCTCCACCGAGTACCAAAATCTTTCTACGTTTTTTTATGTCCTCAATCATTTTTGTGAGGTAACCGAGATCTTTTTTTATGAGGTATACCCCCTTTTTCTCTATGCCTGGGACTGGTGGAAGAATGGGGGTCGAACCAAGTGCCAAAACCAACTTTTCATAGTGATAATCATTCCCACTTTCGGTGTGGACAGTTTTGGTCTTGCGATCGATCCTCACGGCATGTTCCACCACAAGATCTACGCCCTGTTTTTCAAGAGAGGAGTAACTGGCAGCATTTTGCTCTGGTTTTTCCAAGCTTGATATCATGTACGGAATGCCGCATGGGATAACACCCTGTTCCACATCCCTCATCAAAAGAATTTTCTTTTCTGGGTAATTCCACCTCGCCGTGAGGGCACAGACGATTCCAGCTGGGCCCCCGCCTATGATCAGAACATCTGTGTTTCTCTTCATTGTAACCTTCTTTTCTCTTCATAATCCCTTTTAACATTTTTTATTCGCTGCCAGTCTGAATTTTTTCTTGCAGAGATCTAACTTTGCTTTCCATCGTCAGCGGTTTATCTCGCCGATCATCGATTTTAATGGTCGTTACTACTCTGAGAACTTCGTTGAAGACAGACTCGTGCATCTTTCGGGCTATATCCAAAAGCTTTTCGAGATCACCCTCCACGATGGTCCCCATAGGCGTGAGCTGATATTTGATATCTTTCTCATTTTTCAGCACGTCCAAAGCTTTTGCCACATGCCTGCTTACTGAGGGCGCTTTTGTTCCTAATGGGATTACGCTTATCTCCATTACCGCCATATTCTCGGTATTGAATCTGCTATTTACATTATTAATGCCTTGTAGAGGACGATAGCAGCGAGAGCCATGACCACTACAGCTAGACTAGCCTCCAGCCACCTTGGCTTTGTCCTCATCGAGATCAAACTCCCAATCCTCACCCCCAAGAGGGAGCCAGCAAGAACAAGCACAGCCGGCAGCCATAGGATATCTCCCCTGCCATAGTAGACGAGTAAACCGGCGCTGGCCGTAAAGACCGTCGAGAAGAGAGAAGTAGCAATCGCCCTGCGGATGTTCAATCCCATCGTCTTCAAAAAAGATGGAAAAAGGGATCCACCGCTTCCACCCCTCATGCCTGTAAGCAAGTTGAGGAAGAAGGTTCCAACCGTGATATTCATCGGGTTTGGGTTTACCTTTCTGGCAATCCAAGGAGCAAGCTTTTCGAGATAAATTCCAATAACTGTCACCGCTGAGATCGTCACAAAAAGAACTGCCAACCACAGGGATGAGATCGTTCCAACGAAAAACGCTCCTACCACGGAGCCCCCCACACCGCCAAGTATCACATACTTCGCTATATGTCTGTCCAGGTTATCCCTGTGGCTCATGGCCCCCACCATGGAGGAGAACGGAATGATCAACAAATTTATTCCGTACGCGTTGACAAGCGGTAACCCCACAAGATTGAGAAGGGGGATTCTCACAGAACCTCCACCGATCCCCAATATTCCACTCATGAGGCCGGCGAGCATCCCAATCCCAAAATAGATGATTATAACATCTACTCCCATTTCCCAACCCCCCGACACCCTCAGGATAACAAACTAATTGTCTCCAACGGTCTATAATAAGTAATGTCCGATACTTTTCCCCTAAATTGTCTTGGATTGTTCCACGAGAAGCAGATGCGAGTCGGTTTCGATAGAAATTTATAGCACGAAAACTGTTACACTCAGCTGAGGTCATGTCATGCCGGCGGGTGACGGAACCGGACCATACGGTAGAGGAGCAGGGATGGGCAGGGGAATGGGTCACAGGGGCGGCAGAGGCAGGATGAGAGGGACAGCTCCTGGAGCAGGCCCTGGAGGAAATTGTGTGTGTCCCAGCTGCGGGGCAAAAGTTGCTCATCAGATTGGAGTTCCTTGCTACACCATAAGCTGTCCGAACTGTGGTACAAAAATGGTAAGAGGTTAACTATTTATTGGCACTTAATCGTGTCCGCTGAGCGTATGAGAGAACTAAAACCAAAGATATTCTTTTTCCGTCTCCCCAAAATGGTATCAACTCTCATGGATTTTTGACTTCGGAATTGATCAAGGATGGATGACTTTTCCATTTATCGAGCATTTCTTTGACATGGGAGACTATGGAAAGCAGGGAACGTGCAGCGGGAGAGTCTTTGGACATCTCTACCAGTGGCCGTCCGGAAATATAGGAACGAAGCAGTTCTGTGTCCATAGGTATCTCTGCAACCACCTCTGTTCCGAATTCGTGTGAGATCTTTATTATATCTTCCTTCAAACCGGAGGATATGCCAGCCTTGTTCAGGATCACCTCAACAGGTAAGTCTAGCTCGTGGGTAAGCTCCAAGATGAACTTCAAGTCGTGAGATCCAAGAGGTGTGGGCTCCGTGACCGCCAGCGCAAAATCCGAAACCCAGAGAGGTTGGGCTACCGTGTTGTGCACACCAGGCGCGGTGTCGATTACAGCCACATCGTACTTACCTTTTCTTAACTCGTCAATTGCGCGAAGTACTGTGATGCGGGCCATTACAGGAGATCTCGGCTCTCCAGGCTTTAGCTCCCCGACGACGGCCCGGACTCCGCCAGAATCTGCGGTATAAATAGTTCCAATTTTTTTGCCTCCCTCTCCAATCGCTCCATAACTACATACTATCTGGCATGCCCTACACCCAGAGCAAAGTTCCTCAAAAAGCTTGGGGATCTGCCCTTTGAGCCCTACTAAGGCATGCTCAGGGCACGATTCCACACATTTTCTGCATCTCGCACATTTTTCTTGATCGATGACGGGGAGAAAAGTTTTCACTGTTTCGCCTGATTCCAGCCTCATTCCCAACAACGAAGCACAGCTTGGTCCATCCACATCGGCGTCGATCAACATCACCCTGAGACCCTTAGACCTCAACCCAACCGCCAAGTTTACGGCAATTGTACTTTTCCCCGTGCCGCCTTTTCCACCTGTGACGGCGATGATCGGTGTGTTCACGCTTTTCTTTCTGAGAGCCTTCAAAGCACCAACCTCTTGACCTCTTCCGATATCTTCATGAGAGATTTCGATGCCGCCGCATCCGGATTGAACTTCACCACAGGGGTCATCTGTACAAGCGCCTGGACTACATCGTAATCCACGGGAATCTCCCCTAAAATATGAAATCCGAGTTCTTGCGTCACCCAATCCTTAAGAAGCGTTTCAAAATCCTTCGAGTGTCCGCACATATTTACTATCACACCAGCTGGAATTCCAAAGTGCTTCACCACCTTGGAGAGTCGACCGAGATTTCTCATCGCGGTGGGTGTGGGTTCGGTAACCGCTATCACGTAATCCGCACCAGTGACCGAAGCTATGACTGGACATCCGATGCCCGGAGCCGCGTCAATTATCAGGACATCACTTCCTTCATCCTGTGCTTTTCTCCGGGCGATGTTCTTGATGCTTGCCACCAAATGTCCAGAGTTATGTTCCCCCAGTCGCAATTTTCCGGTCACGCATTCAAAGCCGTGCTTGGTCTCCTCGATCGTTATGGTACCCGTAGGCGTTTTTTTCACAGCGATCGCATCTACGGGACAGACAAGTTTACAGGTGCCGCATCCTTCACACATCATGGGCACGACCACCGCCTTTCCATCCTCTGCTTTCACCATGGCTCCAAACGGACATGCTGAAAGGCACCTACCACAGCCTATGCATTTTTCGGGATCCACCTCTGCCTTTTTCGACGACTCGACCTCAGTAGAGAAAAGCGTCTTTCCACCTCCAAGAGCCAACAAGAGATCCGGCGCATCCACATCTGCGTCAGCACTAAGGACCTTCATCCCGTGCTCAGCAAGGAACACCGCCAACGATGCAGCCACAGTGGTTTTTCCAACCCCTCCTTTGCCACTACATACGACCAGCTCACGCATCTTTACACCTCCTAAAAAGCGATATTTAGCTCTATCCGACCACCTCTCTCGTCAGTGCGCACAAAAATTGATTGGTAAGATTATCGAGGGATACTCAGCAAATACTGCTCTACAGCATCTTTTATTTTCATCCCGGGAGGGGTCATTACCATCTGGACACCAAGTTGGCCCGCTACAGCAGACACATTTGGGCCAAATCTCCCGGCCAAAATATATCTCACGCCCTCATTGGCAAGCATCTGGACCACCGCAATCCCCACCCCACTAGGTGCGGAGAAGTACTGATTCGGAAGCGTGCGCACGTTTTTGATCTTTTTTCCATCGATCTCCAAAACCGTGAAGGTGGGACATCTTCCAAACATTGGAGCTACCAAATCGTTTATCCCCCCAGCTCCCTGGCTCGCGACGCCGACCTTGAAGACACCCGTAGGTACGGAAGGTCTCGGCATTGGTGCGGGAGGATATTGTACTGAAGGTGGCGCAAAAGGATATGGTCCCACACCTCGGCCCACACCCAGCCCCATGCCTCGACCCATCCCACGACCCATGCCCATTCCGGGAGCAAAAGAAGGCGGAAAAGGGGGGGAAGCTTGGACCAACTCCTTAGCTTCCCTGCAGGCATCTTCCAGTGACGCCAACTTGGCCTTGTTTTCCACCAACTCGTTTATAGCATCTCTGACGGTCTTGGAAGAGGTCATATAAACTGCTATCCCCCTCTGAGCAAACAGCTGCATGGCCTTTGGACCCATTCCTTGAGCCAATATCGCGTCCACGCCCCTCGACACTAGAACCTCAGCTGGTGTGGGCTCAAATCCAAGATGGGAACCTTGGTTCTCCACCGTACTCACGTTTTCTATCTTGCCATCTCTGATCTCTACCACTGTAAATACCTCACATCGTCCAAAGTGTGGGGAAACCGTTGCATCTAGCCCACCGGGTGCATTTGATGGAACAGCAATTCTCATGAAACTCCTTCCCCTTTTATTTGAAGTGCCTAATAACGGTATCTATAGCCTCGTGAACATTAATGCCCGGTTTCACTTTCACCGTTTGGATCTCTTTATCCTTAAGAAGTGTGGATATCCCCACACCGAACTCAGCGCCAACCACCACCTTGACTCGCTTATCGTAGAGCATCTTCACCGCGATTGGGCCTGCTCCAAACTCATAAGAAGCCGCTGGATTTTCCACAACTTTTGTGTTTTTGATCACTCCATCCTCAACGATAACTATGGTGAAGGTCGGGGCTCGGCCAAAGACTTCCGAAACCTTGTCCTCAAGACCCTTCGACCCTCTTGTAGCCACAGCTATCGTGATTTTACTCAAGCAGTCACTCTGTCCCTCTATCTTTTTTGGCCAGAGACTCCCTCAACTCCTTTATCCGCTCCTCAATGCCCTTGAGCTCTTCTTCCAGCTCGGCCTTGTACTCCTCCAACGCCTCGATTTCCTGCTCGGGAGTTGGCGGAGGGGGTACAAAGGGAATGGGCGGATAGAGCACCGGTAACTGTTGGGAAGACTCCTGCGTGGTTTGCTGAGATTGGCGTTGTGTTTGTGGGTATTGAATGTAGGGCAAATATCCCATGTAAGGAGGATACGCCACGTATGGATTCATGTACCACATCCATCTCCAGCCGCGACCTCTTCCCCAGCCGAAACCCGGCCACCACATACTATTTCACCTCCTTCTTTGTTCACTCGTCAATATATCGCATATGGGTACTTCGAAAACGTCCCATAAGAGGGTGCATAGCTGGGGTACCCATATCCCCATGGAGTATAACCGTAGTATCCATAGAAAGCAGGATTAGCCCACCACCATCTCGGAAGCCAAGGAAAGCGGGCACAAACGTATGGATTGCCCCACCATCCGGCTCCCCAGCCAAAGCCAAACACCCAACCTGGTCTCTGCCATGGCGGTAAGTAGCTGAAGGGGCCTCTGCCCGGCCAAGGACCAAACCAGCCTCTGCCCCAGCCGCGACCTCTTCCCCAGCCGAAACCCGGCCACCACATCCATTACCACCTCTATTTGTGCTATTGCACATAATTATATTTAAGCTTTTTGGTTCATGAGCGCATTTTCATCCATCTAAAATTATTTCCAATCCAGCCTCCCCGCGCACGTAAGCCTCAGGAAACATCTTGGCTATCTTCTCTTTGTTTACCGTGCAGTGAGTAGCTACGATCAAGCCAAGTCCCCTCAAAATATCGTACTCATCAAAACCGTGCATACCACCAACAATGCCCCATATTCTCCCAAACTTGGAAGCCACCGAGAAAATATTTTTGACGCCTGGATGGGAACATCCGACCAGAATCACC
>CAZMCI010000021.1:10295-16637 GCA_964564905.1 Hadarchaeota archaeon (SeqCode)
CACCAGACCTCGTCGGGTGTGTAGGACCAAGGACTGTTCTTTAAGTTCCTCACCAACCTCTCCCGTGGTCCAGATTTCCTTCCGTATCTTCTGAGGCCCAGTGACTTCGTGCAGGTCAACCTTGGAAGCTAACTCCTCCCTTAAATGCCTTGAGAACGAGTGAGGAACGTAAACTTCCATATGGCGTCTCATGATGTGGGGGAGTCCGCCTAGGTGATCCCAGTGAGCGTGGGAGATAACAACTATATCTATGTCTTCCGGCTCAACACCGAACTTCCTAAGATTTGAAATCAAAACGTTTCCGTCCCACCCCGTGTCGAACAATATCCTCTCGTCCTCGAGCTCCACCAAACACGCAAAACCCCATCCTCGTTCAAACCCCGGCCTGGCCTCGTTATCGTACACGATTCTCAGCTTCATTTTTATCACGTGATGTCATCTCATCCGATCCCCTTCGGCGTGGAGGTGAGGGGGTGAGGACCAGCAGACGGCGCTCTACAAGCATACGAGCCACCTTGTTCCTAGCGCTTTCCAGACATCGCCACACAGTACCTCGAGAAACTCCCATCCGATCCGCTGCTTCCTCCTGATTTAATCCCTCATGATATATGAGGCGAAATGCCTCGTACTCGTCGTAGCTCATGTAAATCGGATCGGTTTGTAGTAGAGGAAATCCGTTCGGATCTACCGGAGCAAACCTCATTGTGCCAGGGATCACGCGGACGAACCTAGGTTTCATTGGTCTTCCCGGACCGCTCCAGCGGAGAGACCACCTGCGCCTCATATGCATCAATACAGTTTTTGTTCATTTGCACGTAATAACTTTACGTCGGAGCGATACCTCTCAATAACTTTCGGTTGGTGTCGTAAGACAATTTAGAGGAAGCTAAATATCAAGAGAGCCGTATCTGTTGTCTCTTTTTAACTTCTGCGGCGGGGCCCCCTCTGCGAAAGCTGGGGGATGAAGGCCACTTTCCCGTTTATAAGGAACCTTTCCCCAAACACCTCCCGGGTAGGAAGGAGCTACCCCAGATTTACGCCTGTGGAGATCGGGACCTCCGTAACCTCTCGCAGGTTCGCAAGGCTGAAAGCGCCGGCGGGCAAGCGGACAACCGCACCTGTGGGGGGATCAAGTCCCGTCGCAGAAGCAGGAATCTGGAGCACCCAACAGGGAAAAGCTTCCGCGAAACGCGCTCCGAGCAGAGGCGGTGAAGGACGTAACGTGAAGGAAAAGCGGAAGCCCCTGCGCGTGCGGGGACCAGGTCACAAAAGCGTCACCGAAAGGGCCAAGGGGGAACCATGAGCAAGGGTTTGGTTATATCCGACGTCATCCGTTCCATGATGCGAATGGGTTTTCCACATGACGAGATTTACGATGTGCTATCCGGAGCGGGCGTTCCTGGAGAGCACGTACAGCTTCTCATCGATCGGATCTCGGCAGAGTTTCACGATATGGGTATAGAACCACAAACCTCACGACTAGCAAGGGAGATCCAAGATATCTTTAAAATTGAGCTGGAAGAGACATTGTCAAATATCCTATCGCATGCGAGCCTAATTTCCAGGGAGATAATATCAATCAAAACTGAAATGGAAAAACTTAACAAACGCGTGATCGATCTTCAGAGGTTCGTCCGTCGGGCTAACTCGAGATCGAAAACGGCCTCAGGCTGATTACGACCACCCTTATGCTAAATGGTTCGTCCGGCATTTCCCATCTGTAGGCAAGCGGTTTATGAACATGACCAAATCCATAAGGTCGTGGCAGGGTTGGATTGTCGTAGTCGAATATCTCCTCCACCACGTTTGGGTCTAACTCAAGTGTGATTTCCCACTGACCCCACCAGAGCGTTACGCCTATGAACCATAGCGGAACCGGTGTAGCAGTCGGAGAACCACACCAGCCAGCTGGATCCTCGCGTCTGTAAGTTATACTTTTTACCTCGAAATCATGAAACACCGAAACTCCCGGAGATCTGTGGATGGGCTGGGGAGGCATGAGCTCGTAGAACTCTTCACGACCGGTTTCAAACTCTGGAGGATTTCCAGCCAATCTCAAAACAAGTTCCTCATCCACCTCAAGTTCGGCTGAGGTCGGTTCATACTGCTGTGACAAGGTTTTCATCTGATTAAGGTCCTCTCTCGCCTTTTCCAATACAAATTTTAGCGTGCCAATCGTCCCGTTGCTCTCGTCCCATATGTAAACAGGGATCGACTCCCCCGTTGACTTGGGCGGATCACCCGCATACACCGTGAATGTCACCCACCGCTCTGGGTCAGACCGAGAGAGTATCAAATCGATTGAAGAGATGGTTTGCGCTGAAATTTCGCTAAAGGAGGATTCGGCTCCATCTTTACTCAGTTCGACTAAATCCGCTATGGATCGTTCCAACCGAAAAAGTTCAGCCGACACCCCTTTTGTTCCTAGTTCTATCTGCTCCTTCAGAGATGGGTAATCCTCGGACAAGCTCCGAGACGTGAAAGATTGGTACAATGCATCCATCACCACATTGTTTGAGCAATGACTTTCTACGAATTCCAGAAGTTGATTGAAGTGATCCTCGACGGCCGAAATTTCCCCTCGCGCATCCGCCACATGGTCGACTGCATTTTTAAGCATCCGACGTGTGTTCTCAGATGACGATGCTTTCATATCCTCTGCCATCCTAATACATCGTTTCGCTTCTTCCAGATTGGCTGCGGCACCTTCGAGACTGCTCAGGGCGAGATCGATATATTCACGTATTGTATCCACATCAACTGCGCTTATGGGTGTAACCATGACCGTGCGCTCTCTTAGCCAAGCGAGCTTGCTACTCGACCCGCCAACCCCCTCAGCCAGCTTCTCCGCGATTGTCCAATAATCTGCGGAACCGAAAGTGTTGAATTCGTGAATCCCCCAAGCTGTTTCGAAGAATGCCCGACTCCGAGAATCGTCTAGGTGTACCTTTCCTTTCAGCCATGCCTCGCCCCACGCGGTGAGATATTCCATTATCCCCCACCAAGTCGCTATATCTCCCCGCCTTTTCACGAATTCATCCATCTGCTCTTGGAGCAGAAAATAGCGAGAGTCGATGAACGTCACGACATTTTCCATTGGAGTGACCACCGAAAGAGAATTATCACGGGATTTGAGCCTCAGCCTGCTCCCTTCCGGCAGGCCCCCACATGCCACCATGTAGCCTCCATCAATCTCTTCTATATTTACGCTTGGCCACGTGTTCAAACTTGGCACATCAAGCTCGACCCGAGAGTCATGTTTGGAATACCATGACCCGAGTTCAGTTACTCGTTCGGCAAAATATCCCGTTGCAAGCTGTTTGATGGCGTGCATCCTAGTAACGTCATCATAGTCATCCGCCCGTTTGCTTACCTCCCAGAGTGCCCTGTAAACAGCGTATTTCAGGGCAGTTTTGATATCACCTCTGATTTCCACCATAAACGCCAGAAGCGCAGAGTCGGAAACCTTGTCCACTGTGCTGAGAGATCTCTGATGCCGTGCCCATGCAGCTTGGCCAACCATTCCGACCACGAGGAGCACTATGAGGACACCCGCGGCGCTGAACGGCATAAATCCCCTTGCCCTCATCTGGACCACAACTCCAAGGTTACCTCCAGAATGGGATCAATCTCAAATCCTGCTTCGTTCGGACTGATGCCGGTCAATTCTTCAATATGCCATGCCAGCTCCCCCCTTGATACTGGCAACGAAAGCATTAGGGTCTCCGTGCAAAGCTGAGTTCTCGCCCGTGTTAAGTCTGCGACCTCACTCTCGAAGTGAACTCTGGCAAACCTCAAGTCTGCGACCTCCATCCTCGCGCGCAGACGATACCCAAAACGATCGCCGATTATGCGATCGAGCGTCGATTTGAGAAATATCCTGAGCTTCTCGTCCATTCCCTCATTTGGCCGCCCGACCTGAAACTTGGCTCCTTTTATGTCTACATGCAAATTAAGAAGGGCGTCCTCGGCGAGCAGTTGTGTGATGGTCTTGTATCTCAGTTCACGTTTCGCTGAGTCTCCGACCACTGGGAGATCCGGTTCGAACTCCGATGTGTCCAGCTTGTACTCAAATCCACCGAATTGCTCGGCGCTCGTATTCTGAAGGAGGTACAGGACGCTATGCGCAAAGGTGGAGGCGTATCTAGCGCTATCAACTTTCGGATCAACCGGAGCCATTCCGGTCAACATCACTGCGGCGGTGGAGATGAGAACGGAAAAAACCAGCATATCTGCAATGTAACCAAACCCCTGCTCGCCCACTTTAACTCCTCCATACCCGTACAGAGAGTTCGCATGGAAGAGCCGAGCTCTGGTCCCAAATCAAGGCCACGGGTAAACTTACGATAACTGGTGGAGAAAAATATTCCTTAAACAAATCTGGTTCGATCCCGTGAGCAAAAAGAAGTTCTCCGCTAAAATTTCTAATTTCAACTCGAAGATTAGTTCCCTGCAGAGCCAAAATTTTGGAATAGTTTTCAAGCCGGGCGGACAATGGTTTTATCACTCCGGGCTGGCCGTCATCCGCTGCGAGAACTTGGTTCACAAGTCGTTCGGCGATATCGAGTGCCAGATTGAAATCCTGAGATGCGTTCCGCCGTTCCATGTAAACATGGTAGGAATGGCCCAGTACAACGACAAATATGATGACAATCCCCGTGATGGTGAGAACCGAGAAAAGATCTTCACCGACTGAAAAAACCAACTAAATCAGCTCCAACTGAATCGTTTCAGATTTTTTGAGGTGAATCTGGCGGGGGTCATCCACTGAGAGCCTGAATTCCCCCTCGTTCACTTGGCTTGTGAGCATGAGCACGCGTTCGACCTCAGCATCTCCAATAACATGTACACAAACCACCTGAAAGTCGCCGTTTCGTCTGCCAGTTACCACCACTTTCGATTCAGTCGAAGCTAGGGGTAGTTGGCGTCGTAGTTCAGTTTCACCGGGCATGAACTCCACGGCGCTAATTGTATCGGTGATGACCTCGGCAAGTTGAGTCATTTCTTCTCGTTCGGATAAATGTCCAAAACTTGTTTGCATCGACAGAACCACCCCAATGAACGCAAAAGCCGCCAGCGCGACGCCGACCTTGCAGACCAAGAAATCTGCCAACAGCCCGCGATCGTTCACTCGAATCACCGGATCTCCAAAAAGCAGCTCCCATCTGCCCCCCGCTTGAGTTCGACGAGATAACTGCCGGTGCTCAATTGCGGTGTGGACGCGAGAACTGGCAATGGAAGAACATCGCTCCGCACGACCTCATCGCCCACCACCAGCCGCGCCACATTTTTATCCAAGACGATTGCACCATCTCCTGTGCGGATCTCGATCAATTGAACGCTGCCCACACCGCCAGCGCTGAGCATCCGGACCTGCTCGATGAACAA
This sequence comes from Hadarchaeota archaeon (SeqCode), assembly GCA_964564905.1. GTDB lineage: Archaea > Hadarchaeota > Hadarchaeia > Hadarchaeales > Hadarchaeaceae > B75-G9. Next base: position 15,684 of record CAZMCI010000021.1, read on the forward strand.
ATCGAACGAATCAATCGCTTGCTGCCGCTCACTTGATCTCCGCGCTTGGTCAAGACATGCCAACCCTATCCCCAACGTGCTTGCCCCGAGCACAGCGCCGAGCAGGATCACCACTGGTAGAGATTCCACGCCGCGGGTCTCGCGTCGCATGATCCCACTACCCGACCGCCACCTGTCCCTCCCACGGGATGTATCCAGCATGAGTCACCTGTACCGTCGCAACGACGACATCTGCGCCATTCATGGGGATTGTAAACGTGTAACGGTTTGAGTTCGTACCCATGGTGTGGGCTTTCATCCCACCGATCCATTTTACGACAACGGTCGCTCCGTTCAAGGCATCCCCACTGGCCGCATCGTAGACCTTAACGGTCAAGCGATTGCCCGATGTAGTGAACCGGACGTCCATGTCCCGAAGCACCGTTCGCTCGGCCGTCCCTACAAACTGCATCAGAACCCCCATGGCCATCGTCCCGATCACGAGGGCCATCACGAGCTTTATCGGTACACCCGTTAGCTGTGCTTTTTCTTCCATGTTTCTCGTCGAGGCTTTGTGCCAAGGTTGTTTATAAAGAGAGAAATTTTGTCCATGACCACGCGGGAACAATCATTTATTTCTTTTTCAGACAGGGGTATAAAGCTGGCAAGATGTCAGAGATCTACTACGTTTACATCATCCAAAGCTTGAAAGACGGCAAGTTTTACAAAAACCTCGGCGAGAAATCCCCACCCTTTAGAGCAGAGGGCGGAATCGCTTGATAGCATCCGGTTTTTGGAGCATGGGGACGAACAGTGCCGGGTGGAGGATAGGGTCGGGAGGTTTTCCCGACCGCGATTTTAAATCCGGGAAGACAGACGTTTTTCGCCTGTTTTTGAAAAATGGAGGATGTTAGACAGTAGCTTGCATTCGGCGACCCCTCCTCCAAATCCGCTTAAGAAGCGTGCACAAAACGC
>CAZMCI010000022.1:0-16378 GCA_964564905.1 Hadarchaeota archaeon (SeqCode)
CTTTGTGCCTAGGTCGGCGCTGAATTCGATGTCCCGCTTGCGGAACTCCGACCAGCTCCTGTTTTTTAGGGCCGTGGAGATGTGCCGCCTGAAAGCCCTGTGCCTGAGCAGGCTCCGGAGCAACCGCATTTCCCTGTCCGGGACGAAGACCGTCGGGAGCCAGTTCATTTGGGTCATGGGGGGCGAGCAGCTCGCTGTTTACCTTATCCGTAAGTCCTCAGCCTTCGCCCTCACCTTGGTCGGGTTTGCCAGCAGAGGGGTGTAGCCGAGTTCATCCATGAGGTCCACCCATGGCCAGCAGAATCCCACTGATTCCAGCGCAACCTCGGTACTCGGTGGAAGCCCTTCAAGGAATTTCTCCAGATCCTCTTTGCTCGTGTTGAACCGTTCCTGCTTCAGGATCTTCCCGTCCACCGACATCACCGTCCCCTGGGTCTTCTTCAGGTGCAGGTCTAGCCCTACGACCATTTCGGGCATGTTTTTACCTTCGGTATTTCTTGGCTTTTCGGAAGTAATTCAGGCTGGGCCTTCCAGCTTTACAATGTGAGAAACCTATTTAGGCTTGTCCGAAAATTGTCTCAAATGCCTAGGTGACTGAAATGCCAGCGCGAACAGGTCCGACAAATCCGATATTGCGAAGACTGATAAGACAGCTACGGGAGTATGGGAGAAGGCAAAAGGCCAAAATATGGCTGGACATAGCGGAGCGTCTCGAGGGTCCCAGCAGGAGACGGTCGGAAGTTAACCTCAGTCAGCTCGAGCGATATGCCTCAACCGGAGACGTTGTCGTGGTACCGGGAAAGGTCTTGGCGGCCGGTGGGCTGAGTCGCCCGATATCCGTGGCGGCTTTCAGATTTTCTTCCCCGGCTAGGCGGAAGCTCATGATGGCGGGCGGCAGAGCGCTGACGATCCAAGAACTGATGGAGCAGAATCCAACCGGTAAAGGGGTAAAACTGATGGAGTGAGAGCACCATGATCGTGTGTGATGGTAAAGACATGGTTTTGGGCAGGCTCGCAAGCTTTGTCGCAAAACAGCTCTTAAAGGGGGAAAGAGTAGTGATAGTCAACGCCGAAAAAGTTGTGATATCTGGGAGACGGGAGTCCACCTTGAATGAGTACAGGGCATGGCTCGGGGCTAGAAATCTCACCAATCCGCGAAAGGGTCCTTTTCATCTAAAACGTCCAGAAGACCTGGTGCGCTTAGCTGTGCGAGGCATGCTTCCCTACGACAGGCCCCGTGGTAAGGAAGCGTTCCGCCGCCTTCAGGTGCATGCGGGAGTACCCAAGGAGTTCTCCGGAAAGGAACTCGTGTCTATCCCAGACGCCAGCCTGGATCAGCTTGGAACGCGACGTTTCATCAGAGTTGAGACGCTCAGCAAGCATCTTGGGGGAAAATCATGAAAACGATCATAACCACGGGGAGGAGAAAAGCTGCTCTCGCGCGAGCCACGGTGAGATCTGGCCGTGGGAGGATACTCATCAACAGTACCTCACTTGACACCTATGAGCCGGAACTTGCGCGACTCAAGATATTGGAACCACTGAAACTGGCCCCAGAACTGGCAAAACGAGTCGATGTCGAGGTGAACGTCGAGGGCGGAGGGGTCATGGGACAGGCGGATGCTGCGCGTACCGCGATAGCTAGGGGACTCGTCGAGTGGTCCCAAGACCAAAAGCTTAAGGAGGTCTTTAAGCAGTACGACTGGACGTTGATAAAGAGTGATGTGCGTTTCAAGGAGCCGAAGAAACCGGGAGGACCGGGTGCACGAGCCAAGGTTCAAAAGAGCTACAGATGAAGGTCGCACAGCACAACAGTTATTAAATCGGTGGTGTTGAGTCAAATGGTCTAAATGGAGGGATGAGTACGAGACCAATCCGCTGTATTACATGTGGTAAATTGTTGGCTGATAAATACGAGGAGTTCGAGGAACGCGTTAAAAAGGGTGAAGAGCCAAAGCGCGTGCTGGATGAGCTTGGAATTAAACGTTACTGCTGCAGGTCTGTCATGCTCACCAGCGTAGACGTGATGGATGAGATAGCCAAGTTTAAAAAGTGACCTCGGTCCCCTAACCCTTTTGAGATAGTAGGTCTAACTTGTCCTTGTATGCCAATTGAGTGGTATCTAGATTTTGTTGATTTGGATTATACTCCGTCGGACAGAGAATTGGTGGCATTGTTTAGGATAGAACCAGCCGAGAGGATCACCATGAGGGAGGCGGCAGGTCGAATCGCTTCCGAGAGTTCCATTGGAACCTGGACGACCCTGACGACGATGAGTCCCGAGAAACGTCGGCTCATGGCAAAAGCTTACGGGATAAAGGGGCGCTGGGTCAGGATAGCATACCCTCCGGAGCTTTTTGAGGGTGGGAACATGCCTCAGATCCTCAGCTCGATCGCGGGAAATATCTTCGGGATGAAGGCTGTGCGAAACCTAAGGCTGGAAGATGTGAGATGGCCCTCCGGGATGATTCGGTCGTTCAGGGGGCCTCAGTTTGGGATCCGGGGTGTGAGGAAAATTTTCAAGATTGAAAAACGACCGATTACCGCCACGGTTCCCAAGCCCAAAGTTGGAATGTCCAGCGAGGAGCATGCCCGCGCTGGATACGAGGCTTGGATGGGCGGGATAGACCTCCTGAAAGACGATGAAAATCTCTCCAGTCAGCGTTTCAACCAGTTTGAGCGTAGGGCCAAGCTTTCATTTAAGATGAGGGACAGGGCAGAACGGGAGACCGGAGAACGAAAAGGTTACCTCATCAACGTCACAGCCGAAACCATGGAGATGCTCCGGCGGGCAAGATTGGTCAGGAAACTTGGGGGTGAACACGTGATGGTGGACATACTGACCGCCGGGTGGGCCGGGGTGCAGACGTTGCGTGAGGAGTGTGAAGAACTCGGGCTGGCCATCCACGCCCATCGCGCGTTTCACGCAGCTTTCACCCGTGACCCGAAACATGGGATGTCTATGCTGGCGGTTGCAAAAATAGCTAGGCTCGTCGGCGTTGATCAGATCCACATCGGAACCGTGGTGGGAAAGCTCGAGTCGTCGAAGGAGGGGGTGCTGGCGATCCAGAGGGTCATCACAAGCAAAAATGTAACGGGAAATGGACTGATCCTGCAGCAGCGGTGGGGCACCATCAAACCGGTTTTCCCGGTCAGTTCTGGTGGTCTGCATCCAGGATTGCTCCCCCAGATAATTTCAATGCTTGGGAGGGATATCGTCATTCAGGTTGGCGGAGGCGTGTGGGGACATCCACGAGGGGGCAGGGCTGGGGCCACTGCGGTGCGTCAAGCGATAGACGCCGTGTTGGACGGTGTTTCGCTTGAGAAGCGCGCTGAGAGTGAAATGGAGCTGAGGGCCGCTCTGGAAAAATGGAGATATATCAGGCCGAAATAAGGTGTCATCGGGGGATTTCCTTGGGATATCAAGTACAACTCATCACTCCAGATGAAAAGACCAGGCTTTTCGACTTGAACCTCAGACGATACCTCTACACGAAGAAGGCCAACATCTACGGATGCTGTATCAAGTTGCTGACCGAATTGGAGGATGTGAAGGATCGCTGGGAGGACAATTTCTACACCATGGATGAAAACATCAGATCTCACGGAAGGGTTGTGGTGCTGGAGGAAAGGGACAGACCGCTTGAGGTGAAATACGATCCCTACACCAACACGGCATTTCTCACGAATGTGGATTATTATGGTTGGATAAAGAGCATCGCTCTGGCTGTGGCTGGCGATGTCTTGGAGGACGAACACGAGATCTACCCGGTTCATGGTGCAGCGATAGATGTGGATGGGACAGGGGTCTCCATCATAGCACCTTCCGGAACCGGGAAGACCACCCACTCCTGGGGTTTGCTCAGGGAGAAGAGGGCGAGACTGGTCACCGACGACTGGTATTTTGTGAGGATGTACGAACAGGGTCCGCTTGCGTTCGGCTCCGAGAAAAATTGCTATGTCGAGGCAGATATCGGGAAGATATGGAAGGAATACGAGGGCCTTTTGGAGAGAGCACATTTCGACAAACGCGGAAGGGCCATCGTGAACGTCAGGTGGGCGGTGGGCGGTGGAGGCGTGATCCCGATGACCTCCCTCAGAAAAATAATTTTGCTGAAGAGGGAGAAAGATGATCCCAAGATAATAGAGAAACTTGACGCGGACGAGGCGCTGGGGTACATGATTGCGAACGATTTTTGCAACCCCCACCAGCTGGTCAGGGACAGACGAAAGTTCCAGCTCAGGAAGGATTTCTTCAGAAAACTCTTTGAGGTCACGGAGGTTTATTTGGTCAACACCGTTAAGCCACCGGTCGAGACGAATATACAGATAGTGAAAGCTATTAAGTCGTGATTTCCGCCCATTGTTTTTATGTAAATGGAGATAAATTTCTCCGGGGGCCGTAGGGTAGCTTGGTCAATCCTCCCAGCTAATCTTTAGATCTGGAATGGGGTGCTGGTGACCCGAGTTCAAATCTCGGCGGCCCCACCACTTCACTGCTTTTCCCCAGACCTCTTCTCTTGCGATACTGCTATATGCTTCACAGAAAACAAGCTCAAACATGCGATAACCAAGCACAGTGCCATAAGTTCAAATGCTGATATGGGAGCTCCCTCCCCTCTGAGAAAAGACAACACCGTCTGACCAGCAAGACTTGGTTTATAATACGACACGAGAAGATTTGGAGACCATTTTGGACTAAACCAATGAGCCACCCAACCGATCCCTTGACTTTCAAGATGTCTCAAACACACTTCGTCTGTTTCCGCAAATATTATGGGAATATTCTCAACAATCTCAGGAGCCGTTTCGAAATACGATGTGCGTTTGTAAGCCACATTATTGTCTTCGATTGGGTAGATCGCTGCCCAAGTCAAGTCAAAAGCATAGTGAAGTCCACTGACAAGCACGAGCTTATGAGGGTCATTTTGTCTTATTGGAGTTATAAGGTTCTCCTCAACAAACGCTTTCCACTTTAACCAAGCCGCTTCATCGTTGTCATATTCCGACCACTTGACCTCATTGAAAATTTCGTAAGCTATTATGGTATTCTCATCGGAATACCGTTTACTTGCCTCGTTCCAAAAATATATCAGGTCTTCGTTTGTGTAGTAAAAAAGATTTTCTATGCGCTCGCCTGTAATTTCTGTGTGGTACGTTTCCTCTGGCGGATATCCTATAGCGTGAAAATCGAGAATGATGGCCAAAGAGTTCTGTTTTGCAAGTTCAACCACGTGATCGATTTCTTCCCACACATCTACATTTTCTCTTTGGTACACACAATAATAGACTGGAAATCGGATAACATTCGCACCCCACTCCTTAACCTTTTCAATATATTCAGTATAATTGACATTTTCATCCCGCATGAATAGGGGTGGAACAACAGCAAGACCCCTCAACTGTACCTTTGAGTCACTGTTATCAAACACGTCCCTTCCCTCTACATGAACAGGTCCACTTATTGCAGGTGCTATCATCACCAACGGTGTTGGAAGCCACAGCAATCGAAGCATGAAGTAAAACACTATTACAATGAGACAAATTAGGACCACTGAAAAGATCGCCCAAAATAATAACCGTTTTATTTTCATCTTATGCCCTCACACCAAATTCTTCATCACACCCTTCGGGACCTGTAATTTAATTCCCCCTCGAGCTTTGGCTGTAGTTTATTTTGCATACGTATGTATTAAAATATGCAGGCATAATATAAAGTGGGGATGTGAAGATGACGAAAAAGATTAACAACTTGATTGTCGAAATTTCGAATATTTTAGGCATAAGTGCTACTGGCAGGCTGATTTTGAGCTCTTTGGCAGAAACCAAGAAGAGACTCTCTGTACCTGAGATTACCGCAGAAATCAAGAGATCAGAGCGGTCTGTAAGGGCGCAATTAAAAATCCTCACAAAGTTAGAGCTTGTTAAAAAGGAGATAATGATCACGAAAGAGGGCAGGCTTGCTTATCAATATTTTGTGCCTCGGATAGATGGGCTGGCCAGGTCGGTGAAGAAGGAAATGATTAGACGATTGCGTAGGCTGGAAATGTACATGAAGGGGATTGGAGGAAGATGAACCCGTCTATCATAATTGGTCTACTCCTATCGACATTTTGTTTTGCCTCCGTTGGTGGAACAGACGGTGCGACAGCCTGCGGATTATCGGAGCTTGCGACGATTTTTATTCTTTGTTTGACAAACGCCACAATCATTTTGATATGGTTCGGATTTGTTGAGACCATAGATAGCCGCTTATCGAATTTCCTCAAGCACAAAAGAAATAACTACCTATCAAATTGCCTTGATGATGTACAATTTAGTAAGGAACCGCAAGAGGTAAGAACCCACTAATGGGGGATGATGAGATTAAGCGGTTTATTTCAACAAATGAGTTGGTATTACCAAAATTTTAGAGTTAGAAATTGGAGAGCTTATTTCGGCATGAGTATTTTGGGATTTGTTTCAGGATTGGGAGGATTGACACAATTTGATCACAGAGTTTTTCTGCTGTTTATAACCACGTCTTCGTTGTATCTCGCATTTTCGTTTTCCATTAACAACTGTTTTGACGTTAGAAATGATGTAAAGAAGCACAATAATAAAAACCCCATTGCTTCTGGATTAGTTGGATTTAAAGAAGGGGTCTTTGTTTCTGTTCTAATCGCTTCGATTGGCATGCTTGTAACATACCTGTGGCTGAATTTTCTATCTTTTTGTATCTATACGATATTGCTGTTGCTGAGTTTAGGTTACTCCGCGCCACCGTTAAGATTGAAAAGTGTTCCTGTGGCTGATCTAATATCGCACGGATTATTCTTTGGCTCGTTGCTCTTCCTTTATGGCGCATCGGTAGCGGGAAATTTAAATCCGTACGTAATCGCACTCGCTCTTTCTTTGTTCGTTCACTCTGCTGCTCTCAATTTAAGAAATCACCTTGAGGATCTCGATGAAGACATGCTGTCCAGAACTAAAACCACCGCTTGCTGGCTCGGGAAACCAAGATCAGCAAAAATTCTAAATAAATTGCTCGTTATCCACTGGGTCGTGTTAGGTATAATCACAATATGTGTTAACCCATTGTTTGGTATCTTGGTAAATAGTGTTACGTCACTGATCTTCCTTGTCTTGAAGAAGTATGTGCCCCCGGTTAGGGCAACCGATGTTTGCATTTCGTTAATTTACACGTCGACAATTGCGTTTTTGGCGGTATTATGAAGATTGCATTATGTAGCGATTGGTATCCTAGAATAGGCGGTGTGACTTCTCATATGGTGTGCCTCGCAAAAGAGTTGCAGAAGCTGGGACACGAAGTCACGATAATAACAAAAAACGGTTATGGGGGAGCGACGTATGAAATTCCGCTAAATGTAAAGGAAGTGAATATTTCATTTCTTCCAGACAACGTTTTAATTCCGCCAAATTTGATGAAACTCAGAAGAATTTTAAAAGAGGAAAAATTTGATGTTGTTCACGGGCATCACGCGTTCGTGCCGACTTCTCTTCTCTCGATATCATTGGCGAAAAGGCTGAATGTACCCACAGTTTTGACAAATCACACAATATCATTTGGGTATAGTAGCTGCGTTTGGACACCTATTAGCTATAGTTTTCTCTTTCCCTATAGGCGATACATGAGCAAGGCAGACAAAATAATAGCTGTCAGCAATGCGGCAGCAGATTTTATCAAACGTTTTGTTGACGAAAGAAAAGTTTTGGTAGTACCAAATCCAGTAGATGATACATTTTTTAGAGACGGTTTTTGTAAAAAAATTTTAAATGAAAAAGAGGATCCAACAATACTCTATGTCGGCAGGCTTTCTCATAGGAAAGGATTGCATGTACTTATGCTTGCCATGAAGCATGTTGTCGAAAAAGTTCCAGATGCCCGATTGCTCATTGTTGGAAAAGGATACACCGGAAGGTTCGTTGAACTGCTAGCTAGGGCATTAGGTTTAGAAAAAAATGTCAAACTGTTGGATTTGACCTACCCACAACAACTTCCGGGGCTGTATAAAATGTCAGACGTGTTTGTTCTTCCTTCAATATATGGGGAGTCTTTCGGCATCGTTTTATTGGAGGCCATGGCTTCCGGAGTCCCTATTGTGGCAACAGATGTTGGTGGGATAAGCGAGGTTATTACTGATAATCACACGGGCATTTTGGTCAAGCGGGGTAACAGTAAGGAGTTGGCCAACGCCATATTGAAGGTTTTGAACAGCCCAAATCTGTCCCAAAAATTGGTTAGAAAAGCAAGGAAAGAGGTTATGAGATACAGATCGCACATCATTGCTAAAAAAATTGAAAGTATTTATGAAGAATTAATGCTCAGCTGACAGTGGTTATTCATTATAATTCTAACATCTGGGTTCAAACGTGAGTTTCAATTAGGCGGCCCCACCACTATTTCCGCTTCCAAAGCGCTTGGATGACGAGAACTGATGGTAAGATCACTAACGCTGCAACAAACGCGTAGAAGATCACGAGCGCGGTCAGTGTGCCAAATCTTCCCATGGCTGGCATTCCCGAAAGCGAGAGCACTGCGAAGACACCCACTGTCGTCGCGGTTGCGGTAAGCATGGCCGTGCCGACGCTCATACTTGTAGCTCTAATCGCGCGTTGGAGCTGGGGCCCATACTTCCGCTTTTCTTCCATGAATCGGTGGATTACGTGGACGGCGTAATCAACCCCGAGTCCGATAATCAATGCAGAGATGCCCATCGTAAGCACATCGAGCGGCCACCCTAGCACGCGGAGTGTACCAAATTCCCAGCTTAAAGTAAGCAGCAGCGGCAACAATGCGATCAACCCTAGCACCGGGGATCGAAAGAGCAGGACGAGCACCACCAAACAGAGAACGATGGTTAGCACCGTGGAGCTAACCATACTCGGGGTGATGTTACCTAAGATATCGCTGATTATAACTGGCTCCCCCCCGACGGCTGGTTCACCGTTTATGCTGAAGTCCAGGACCCCACCCGCGTGTCCCTCCACGTTAGACCGAACTATTTTGGTTGCTTGCTCCATCTCCTTGTCAGTTTTCGCATCCACGAAGAAGTAAATCGCGACCTTGTGATTGTCACTTAGAAGCCTAGTCTTCATGGCTGGATCGAGATTTTCAATGATTGTCGTGATTAAGGATTCGTCCATTGGGATTTGTCCACCCGCTGCAAGCAACACTGCGTCGGCCAAGCTCGAGGAACCCGTGATGAGGTTTTGTTCAAAGTTATTCTCATCGGAGAGTACTGAGTTTTCCAATGCGAGCATTTCCCGCAGTCCCTGAGGACTCATGACATCTCCGCCCGCTAGGACGAAGATAATTGATTGCCCGCCGAACTGATCCCTTATTTCGTTTAACGTAACTACCGATTCGACGCTCTCCGGCAGGAAAGTCTCAAACGACATCGTTGACGAGATCCCAACCGCGGAGAATGCACATATCACAGACACCAGTGCGGCAACGAGCACTATCGGCTTTCCATGGCGTTCAGCGCCAATTACAGCGGCTGACAAAACCTTATCAACTTTTTTCCCTCGTCTTACCACAATTGCTTTTATTTTCTTCACCCCGCGTCTATCCCTAATTACAAGCACCGCGGGCATACACGTGAGCGCGAGCACAAACGTGAACAAAATCCCTAACGCGGCGAATGCACCGAGAGTTCTAATTGGCGCCAAGCTTGAAGTCATAAACGAGCCGAACCCGATCATAGTCGTAAGCACGGTGATGGAGATTGCGACTCCAACCGTTGTGATGGAGGTCAGAATCGCCTTCTTCACGTGTTTACCCTGCTCAAGTTCCTCATAATATCTATTGAGCATGTGGACGGAGTAATCTATACCCAAGCCAAAGAGAAGCGGCACCAGGGCAACATGCAACATGGTGAACTCTAGCCCGAGGTAACCCATCGTCCCTACTGCCCACATCGAGCTGAGGCCGACGATCATGAGCGGGGTAAAAATATCGGAGGGGCGTTTGAAGACCAAGAAGAGGATGATTGCTACAAGCAGGATTGCAGCGGGGATCAGCACGCTGTTATCCTGGTTCATCATACCATAGATATCTTCATGGAGGATGAGTTCGCCGGTCGCCCTTGCCCGCAAGTTTTCGTTTGTAGCATTGAAATTATCCACACGGTCGCGCAAGGTGTTCACAACTTTAGCTCGCTCGTCTTTCGGAAGTTCTCCTCCTATGGAAACGTTGAGCAGGGCTGCGTGGTGATCAGCCGTGATTAGTTTCCCAACCACTTTCTCCGTTATTTCTGGCTGGAGCAGTATTGATTGGACACTTGCTTCCAGCTGGGGGTCTGGAGGAAGCACACCGCCGCTCATCTGCAATACAAGTGGGATTATGTAATCAGTGTATACCTCTACTTGGATGACAAAATTTTGCAATTTCGGGTCTGTCTGCAGTGAATTTTCCAGATCAAGAATTGCGTGAATCGCGGCAGCCTGTGTGACATTGTCACCTTCAATCAATATCGGCACATACGATACGCTGCCGAACTCGCTCTCAAATTCAAGCCTTGCCTTGATCGAGGGACATTCTTCAGGTAGGAATTTGTCGAACTCTGTGGTCATTGAAAGCTTGGTGACCCCGTAGGCCATGAAACCGCTGACAATAAGTACGGCCAGAAGAGTGAGGTAGGGCCTTCGTTCGATCGCTTCCGCTACCCTCTTTATCACATGCGCACCCTCAAGCACCTCATACGTGTACTTCTAACCTTCGTAACCGGTGACTGATCTCTCTTTTCGTGGACCTATGAACTACCCCCAGCTTTCGCAGGGAGCTTCCTGTTTCAGCGACGGGACTTACTGTTTTTGATGGATAAAGACGGAACCTGTACGGTGGCATCGACTCATCCCTCATGTATTTAGCTAGGGGTTCTTTATATAGAAAAACTCGCTTCTCTGCTCCCCTCTCTTTCGGAAGGAGACTTCTCGGCGGTAAAGTTAACAATTGAGTTGGTAAGGAGATCTAGGAAATTCGAGAGTTTTATCGTCCCGCTTTCTTCGTCTTGATGGGGGAAGCAGAGTCTTTCACATTGAAGAAGATGACGCCTAAGCATTCGGGTCTGTTCTTAAAATGCTGAGAACATAATTCTCAAGGGCCAGTTCGATGGGGATGTGATTTCAAATTCTATTAATTATTGCTGTAAACAAAAAGTTAAACAGCCACAACATAGGAAAATAACGAGGAGATTGATTTGAAGGTTGCGATCATAGGCTGCGGCGCGATAGGCACGGTGCTAGCAAAAGCTATCGATAAAAAAAAGACGGGAAAAGTAAAGCTAGGTTTGGTCTACGACCTAAAGCCCGAAAAATCTGAAGCATTGGTCAAGAAACTGAAACTGAAGCCGAAAATAGCGAAAAGCGCGGCCGAGATTTATGCGGACAAAACAATAAATTTGGTCATCGAAGCGGCGTCCCAAGAGGCTGTGAGGCAATATTCGCTGGAGATCCTCAGATCCGGCAAGGATCTAATGGTGATGAGCGTTGGGGCTTTTGCAGATGAAAAACTGTTGAGAAACGTCAAAAAGATCGCTGAACGAAAAGGTTGCAGGGTACACATCCCCTCGGGAGCGGTGCTCGGGATCGACGGTGTAAAAGCGGCTGAGATGGGCGGGATCCGGGAGGTGGTGCTAACCACTAGAAAGGCTCCGTCTGCTTTGGCCTACAGTGGATACCTGAAAAAACGACATATCGCTCTGAAGAGGCTGAAACGTCCGAAAGTTGTTTTCGATGGCCCCGCCAGGACAGCGGTAAAGGCATTTCCGGCCAGTGTAAACGTGGCGGCTACTCTGAGTCTGGCTGGAGTGGGGTTCGATAGGACCAGGGTGAGGGTGGTTGCGGATCCATCCATAAAACGCAATATACATGAGATCCGTGTCAGGGGAAGATCGGGGGAATTCGTGACGCAAGCAAATAACGTGCCGTTTCCAGAGAGCCGGAGGACGAGTTACCTAGCCGCGCTGTCTGCAATCCGGACGCTCCGAAACCTAAGCGAAACCGTTCGGGTAGGCACGTGACATAACAACTTTATACCCAAGGCGGCTTGTCTACTTCTGAGATGGGTGGCATGGAGCCAAAGGATATTCGAGAGAAAATCTTGAGGCTCAAGGCCGAGAGAGACGCGATAATTTTAGCCCATAATTACCAGCAAGAAGAGATACAGCTACTGGCCGATTTTATCGGAGACTCTCTCGAACTCGCGAGGAAATCTGAAAAGGTGAAGGAGAAGATGATAGTATTCTGCGGGGTGGATTTCATGGCCGAAACAGCTGCGATCCTGAATCCTGACAAGACGGTTCTCCTCCCTGACACAGAAGCACGTTGTCCCATGGCCGCACAACTGCCTGCTGGTCTCGTGCGTAGGGCCAAGGATAAACATCCGGATGCTGCAGTGGTACTCTACGTCAATACCTTAGTAGAGGCGCGTGCCGAGGCAGACGTCACCTGTACCTCAGCTAACGCTCCTCAGGTCGTCAATGCTCTAGACGAGGAGAAGGTACTGTTCGGCCCTGATCGAAATCTGGCTTGGTTCGTACAGCAGCGGAGCGATAAACAGGTCATCCCGCTGCCAGACTTTGGATACTGCTATGTGCACAGGATGTTCTCTCCAGACGACATAACCTTGCTCAAAGCACGCTATCCGGACGCGGAGGTGCTGGTTCACCCTGAGTGTGATCCCGAGGTTCAGAAGCTTGCCACTCATATCTGCAGCACGAGCCAGATGCTTTTGCGGGCTAAAGCCTCCCCAGCTAAACGCTTCATAATAGCAACCGAGATCGGGCTGGTCGAGCGACTCAGACGGGAGTTCCCGGAGAAGGAATTTATCCCAGCGCTGGAAAACGCGAGATGCGAAGAAATGAAAAGGCACAACCTCGAGAAACTCTATCTTGCGTTAAGGGACATGAGGCACGTGGTTCGGGTACCTCCAGAGATAGCTAAAAAGGCCCGTGCAGCCACAGAACGTATGCTTGAGATCACTGGGAGGGCGACCCATGACTGATGCGCTGGTGAAGAAGAAAATTCGCGAGATGCTCGCCGAAGACATAGGTTCTGGAGATGTGACCACAGAGATACTCGTGTCCCCAAAGCTCAAGATACACGCTGAAATCATCGCTGGGCAGGGAGGAGTAGTGGCAGGCGTGAGAGAGGCTCTTGAGGTTTTCAGACAGATGGGTGTCAAGGGAAAAATCCTGAAGTCGGACGGTGAACACGTTCGGGAAGGAGACGTAATAATCACCCTTGCAGGCCCGGCCCGTTCTATTCTGTCATCCGAGAGGGTCGCCCTGAATTTGATGATGCGGATGAGCGGCATCGCCACCGCAACAAAAAAACTCATAGACCTAGCGAGGCGAAGGAACCCAAAAATAATGATAGCAGCTACCAGAAAAACCGCACCGCTTCTGACTTGCTTCGATAAGCGGGCGGTGGTAGTAGTTGGCGGACAACCACATCGCTACAAGCTTAGTGATCATATATTGATAAAGGATAACCATCTCCGTATAGCTGGTTCAGTTTTCGAGGCCGTGAATCGTGCCAAAAGTATGGCGAGAGGGGTTAAGATAGAGGTCGAGGTCAGCACGTCTCAGGAGGCGCTGGATGCTGCTAGGGCCGGGGCTGATATCGTGATGCTGGACAACATGAAACCCGCAGAAATTATACGTGCGGTGAAGCTGCTTGAGCGCGAAGGGTTACGGGATAAAGTTCTACTCGAGGCCTCGGGAAGGATAGATACATCGAACGTTGGGGATTTCGCTGCCACCGGGGTTGATGTGATCTCTTCCAGTTACATGACCATGCGTGCTCCGGCGCTTGATATGAGCCTAGAGGTAAAAAGAAAGAGCTGATATCCCCTCGCGCGCAAGAGGCTCCGCTTTTCCTTCGCGTTACGTCTGCACCGTCTCTGCCCGGAGCGCGTTTCGCGGAGACTTTTTCCCTTTCCGATACTACAGCCCCCTGCTTCCGCTCACCGGGCTTGATCCCATCCCTCTTCGGGCGGTTATGGAGGTCTATGTCCCGCCCTTTCGGGGAAGGCGTTTGGTTTGGAGTGGTTCCTTAACAAGTACTTACAGAGGCTCTCTATAAACGAGAAAGCGGCTTTCATCCCACCGGCTCATGCAGGGGAACTCCTACCGACAGAGTTAAATTCACTTCAACAGATGAGACTAGGAGAGGTGGTCATTTGAGTGAGCTGACACCAAATGCCCAGAAGGTCTACGATGCCCTAAAAAAACTCGGCGCCACGAGTTCCGGCGTGCTGAAAACGGCCGATGACATAATGCGCGTCTCAAGGCTCCCGAAGGGAATGGTAAACAACGCGTTGATGGAATTGGTCAACAAAGGGTATGCGAAAAGGGTGGCGCGAGAGAAGGCCGCGGGCTATTATTTGACGAAATGATCCCTTACAGCCGGTTTTCTTCCTCGGTTTTTCAACAGAGGCTCATGTAGAAGTAAATTTAACCCTGTATGGACAAGTTTCTCCAGATGAAGCGAGTTGGCATTGCTGAACTTCCTCTGCACGGTGGTAAATGCCCTCCTTGGCTTTTCAGCCGGATGAAACAGCTGGGGGGAGCCATCAGTGAGATAATAGTCCAAGAATACGGTAAAAGGGAGCTCTTGCGAAGACTTGCAGATCCTTTTTTCTTTCAGGCTCTAGGATGTGTGCTAGGTTACGACTGGCACAGTTCCGGACTGAGTACCGTGACGATGGGTGCTCTAAAAGAGGCGATAAAGCCGGAAGAGCTCGGCCTCGCGGTATGTGGGGGCAAAGGAAGAGTCTCGAAACGTACGCCGAACGAAATTCAAAAGTTTGCGGAGATCTTTTCCCTGTCTTCTAAAAAGGTCGAGGAACTGGTGCGGGCAAGTCGTATGGCGGCGAAGGTCGACAACGCCTGTGTACAGGATGGGTACCAGCTATATCACCATTCCTTTGTGCTCAGTGAGGACGGAGATTGGGTGGTGGTGCAGCAAGGAATGCACGAGCGGTTGGCCCGGCGCTATCACTGGCTCTCGGAGGGCATTCGGAGTTTTGTGGAAGAACCGCATTCCGGAATTGCAGGCGAGCGTAGGGAGGAGGTGGTCCTCGACATGACCGCACGCGAGAGCGAAGAGTGCCGCAAGATAAGCGTCGATCTGGTACGTGACGACCCCAAACGGTTGCTACCGCACCTACGTGAGGTAGAGCAACGTTCACTTGACGACTACATCGAGAGAAGTCCTCAAGTGGCGAAGCTGGTCATGCCGACTTCCCATCTGATAACCGAATTGACTGAGAGAACAATGGTAGCGCTGCAGAGGGCTTACGAGATTCAACCCCAAAATTATGAGGAACTTGTGGCAATTCGTGGGATAGGGCCGAAAGCCGTGCGGGCTCTGGCGCTAGTTTCCGATTTGATTTACGGGAAGCCGCCTTCTTGGAGGGACCCTCAAAAGTACAGCTTCGCGCATGGGGGTAAGGACGGAATTCCGTATCCGGTCGACAGGAAAACTTATCAGAAGACGATTGAAATTCTCGAAAGCGCGACTCAGGCGGCAAAGGTCGGACAGAAGGAAAAACTGGATGCAGTTAAAAGATTACACGAGTTTCTCGGGTGAAACCTTAAGAATTTAGAAATCCAAGCTTTACTTGGTCCCGCGGTAACTCAGTTGGTAGAGTGGTCGGCTGTAGACCCAAGCCGAGACCGACATGTCGGGAGTTCGAATCTCCCCCGCGGGACTTCATTGTTTGATAACGAGTGCAATACTCCCCAAATCCCTTCCTAATAAGACACATTCTGGGATTCTTGAGAAAATAGATCTCATAACATGGCAGTGTTGCTCTATCCTGTCGTTTCCATATATTGACGCTTACCCCCCCATACTTTTTGCATATCTCTTGTATTTGGTTCATTAAGTGAGATATTTAGATTGTGCAAAGGTCCATTTTTCTTTTCCACGATATTCCGTTCCTTGTCGAAATTCTTCCACGCAGACCACCCAAATTTTTTAAGCTTTAAAAACGAAAATTATTCGGTTGGCGGCCATAGCGGTGGGGAAACACCCGGTCTCGTCAGATCCCGGAAGTTAAGCTCACCAGCGATTCGGGTTGTACTGCCTTGCGAGAGCAGGTGGGAACCCCGAGACGCTGCCAACCTCCTTTTGAAAAGCTTATTATTGTCTCACGGGTAATTTCTCTAGCGGTGCCCTGGTGGTGTAGCCCGGACTAACATGCAGGCCTGTCGAGCCTGCGCCTCGGGTTCAAATCCCGGCCAAAGGCATTTTGCCTGCCGATGGGCGCCATCCGGACATGATCGGGGATGGCGAAGACCGGGGCACTCTTTTTAGAAAGCCTTAAAAGAGCTTTCGGTAATTTTAAATAGCGAAAAGGATAAAA
>CAZMCI010000023.1:0-15900 GCA_964564905.1 Hadarchaeota archaeon (SeqCode)
AGGATTTAAATGAAGGTCGCGATAAATGGTTTCGGCAGGATAGGAAGGATTTTCTATCGAGCATCCCTCTCAAAACCAAGAAAATTTGAGTGCGTGGCGGTCAACGACCTTTCGGATATAAAGACGGTTGCTCATCTTTTGAAATACGATTCAGTTTTCCGGAAGCTGAACACCGACGTAAAGGTTGAGGATGGAGCGATCGTCGTTGGGAACGAGAGATTAAAGTATCTCTCAGAGAAGGATCCAGCCAAACTTCCTTGGAAAGAGCTGGGGGTAGATCTGGTCATAGAATCCACGGGAGTCTTCAGGAGCAAGGAAGGCGCATCGAAGCATCTCCAGGCAGGGGCTAAAAAAGTCTTGATATCAGCTCCGGCCAAAGATCCGGACGTGACTATCGTCATAGGGGTCAACCATAAAGATTACGACCCAAAAAACCACAATATAATCTCACTGGCTTCGTGCACCACGAACTGTCTCGCACCTGTGATGAAGGTTCTCGATGAAAAGTTCGGAGTGGAAAAGGCATTGATGACCACAGCTCACGCCTACACGAACGATCAGAGATTGCTCGATTTGGTCCATAAAGACCTTAGACGTGCCAGAGCCGCTGGACTATCCATAATACCTGCGACCACGGGGGCAGCCAAAGCGACCGCACTGGTCTTGCCATCCGTAAAGGGCAAAATGGATGGCATGGCATTCCGGGTACCCACACCGGATGTTTCCGTGGTGGATCTAGTTGCGGTTGTGAAGAAGAAAACTACCATCGAAGAAGTCAACCGTGCACTCAAAGAGGCCGCGGACGGGGAACTAAAGGGCATACTCCAGTACGTGGAAGAGCCTCTTGTCTCAATTGACTTTACCGGAAATCCACACTCCAGTATCGTAGACTCTACGCTCACAAATGTGGTCGGAGGAGACCTCGTTAAAGTGGTATCGTGGTACGATAATGAGTGGGGCTACTCAAACAGACTTGTGGATATGTGCAATATAATCGCAGAGAATTTATAATCTCAGTTAAGAGTTGTGACTGGCCCATGAGAACAAGGCGAGGTGAAAGTGTTGAAATTTCCTACTTTGGATGAGGTGGACGTCAGGGAAAAAACTGTGCTTCTCAGAGTTGACATAAATTCTCCGGTCGATAAGCAAACCGGTGAGATACTTGACGATACACGAATACGTTTGTGCGCACCGACCATCAAGGAACTCTCCTCCAAGGGCGCAAAAGTCGTCGTGCTTGCTCATCAGGGAAGACCGGGCAGCGACGACTTTACCACGCTGGAAAAGCATGCACGAAAACTGAGCGATGCTGTTGGTTCCAAAGTTGACTACGTGGATGATGTGCTCGGACCTGCTGCCCGGGAGGCGATCAAGAAAATGCGCCCGGGAGAGATTCTGCTATTGGAAAACGTCAGGTTCTACGCAGAGGAAACCCTCAAGGGAAATCCCGAGGAGATGTCCAAAACCCATCTGGTACAGCGTTTGGCAAAACTGGTCGATATATATGTGAACGATGCGTTTGCCGCTGCTCACAGAAAACAGCCTTCTCTGGTAGGATTTGGTCCGGTCCTGCCAACTTATGCGGGAAGGTTGATGGAAAAAGAGTTAAAAGGATTGAGCCGTGCGCTGGAGCCGGAAAAACCCTGTGTATATGTCCTTGGGGGAGCAAAGTTCGAGGATTCACTCACGATAATTGAGCATGTCCTCGAAAAAAACATCGCAGATATCGTTCTGACTGGCGGACTTGTGGGACACGCTCTCCTGATAGCCGGTGGAAAGGACTTGGGGCCCAAAAATATGGAGATACTGAACAAGAAAGGGTTAGGAGAAGTAATCGATCGAGCAAAAAACGTGATCGCCCGATACGGTGAAAAGGTAAGGACCCCCTTAGATGTCGTTGTCGAGTCGGAGGGAAAACCCGTAGAACTGGATGTGAACGAGCTTCCGACCGATTTCGCGATCGGAGACATAGGAAGTAAAACCGTCGAGGAGTATTCAAAAATAATCAGCGGTGCAAAAACGGTGGTCGCGAACGGACCGCTGGGAATTTTTGAAAAGAAAGGCTTTGAGCGCGGGACATTCAAGGTTCTAGAAGCGATGGCGAATTCCAATGCTTATACGATAATCGGAGGAGGACATGTGGTCGCTGCTGCGCAGGCTGCTGGCATGGTTGAGAGGATAAAACATGTCAGCACGGGCGGCGGGGCATGCATCAGCTTTTTGTCTGGAGAGAGCATGCCGGTCGTCGAGATGCTCGCGAAGGTGCGGTCTTGACCCGCGTAGTGATAATAGGTCATGAATCCGCCGGTTTTACCGCCGCACGTCAAGCAAAGCTCGCCGATAGAAACGCAGAAATAACGGTTATCGAGCGTAGGGCTTATCCCCTTTATCATCCCTGTGACATTCCTTTTGCCATAAGTGGAGAGATAGCCTTGGATTCACTCGTCGAGAACGTCAGCTCTCCTCACGTGGAGCTTCAGCTGGAAAGCAATGCTGAGGAGATAAACCCAGACGAAAGGACTGTCAAAGTTAGAGAATTGAAAAATGGAAGAACTAAAACAGTCCCTTATGATTCGCTTATCCTGGCAACAGGCAGTCGTCCGTTTATACCTCAGGTGCCTGGGATCAATCTGAATGGAGTATACGAAGTTAGAACGGTGGAAAACGCAAATGCCATCATCGAGGCCGCAAAAAAAGCGAAGAAGGCCGTAGTGATCGGTGGCGGGGCGATAGGGGTGGAAACGTCGATAGCTCTCAGACATAGGGGGCTTGAGGTGACGCTGATCGAAATGAGGTCCCATATATTGCCCACCGCATTGGATCAAGATATGAGCGAACTCGTTACAGAAAAACTCAGAAAGGAAGGAGTTCGCGTACTTTGCGGCCAAGCCTTGGATGAGATAGCGGGCGGGAAGAGCGTCAGCTCGGTTATCTCTGGAGGAGCGAAGTACTCTACGGATATGGTAGTAATGGCTACGGGTACCATGCCAGAGACAAAACTGGCAAGGGACGCCGGATTGAAATTGGGTGCCACCGGGGGGATAAAAGTAGACCAATACCTTCACACCAGCGATCCGGACATCTTCGCTGCGGGAGACTGTGTGGAGACAAGAAACATTGTAACGGGAGAACCAACCCTCCCACAAACGGCGTCGACCGCCATGAGGATGGGTAAAATAGCAGGAGAGAACGCCGTGGGTTGGAAAAAGAGGTTCGAGGGCACGCTCAATACACTTGTGACATCCATAAACGGGCTCGTGATAGGCTCTACCGGAGTAACCACAAAAAAAGCAGAAAATGCGGGCATGAAGGTCATCTCGGCTAGAATTCGCGCTTTAGATAGGCCTGCATATCGTCCAGAAGCTACACCCATATACGTCAAACTCATCGTAGAGTTCGATGATCGGAGACTGGTCGGGGGTCAGGTGATAGGCATGAATGGTGTGGCAGAACGCGTCAACCTCCTAAGTCTAGCTGTTCAGAATGGTATGCATGTGGACGAACTTGCAAACATGGAATACTGCTATATGCCAGCGGTGACCGCTACGGTGGAACCACTGGCGATGGCCGCGGAAGCTGTTTTGAGAAAGTTGTAACCCGGTGTTTTCATGCTCTTCGTCATCGAGCATTTAGAGCCGAAACTCAGCGAATGGCTTTACCTCGAATATTCTCACGCTGCCCAAGCTGTAGGGCGAGAGAAGCTGCTCATAACTAATGTAAAAAATGAACACGAGTTTCGCAAACTATCCAAAACAGCACATGTTGAACGGGAGCGGGTTGGTGCCCTGTTTGAGCAGAACGAGCTTCTGATCCTCGATTCCAGAGCAAAACACACACTGACTCCAGATGATTTCAAAAACAAGAAAGCTGTGGTGATCGGCGGAATTTTGGGAGCGGACCCGCCGCTTGGGAGAACAAGGCTGTTAACCCGGGCTCTGCCGAAAGTCTCCAGACGAAATATCGGGAGGTCTCAGTTCTCAATAGATGGAGCTGTTTATGTTGCAGCACAGGTGGAAGCAGGTAAAGCGTTGTCTGAAATACCCACTCAAAGCGGAATTGAAATCAGAATCACCGATGGACATTCCGTAATCCTCCCTTATGAATACCCGGTTGTAGATGGCAAGCCATTCATTCCCAAAAAACTTATCGCTTATCTCAAACGTCCTTGGCGCGTGAACCACCCCTAGCTCTTGCAGGGAGCTTCCTGCTTCAGCGACGGGGCTTGCCTGGCGACAACGGCTTGCGCCGGAACGCCGAGTGGGGATCCCGCCTCCACAGGCGTCGGTTCGGGCCGTCTCAGCCCCACCCGAAGGATACGCGGAGATGCTATATAATCCCTGTCGAACCCCTCCGGAACGTCCTGCGAGGTTCTCTCCTAGTTCACCCAGCCAAAATTGAACCCAATCAAAACCGAAAGCTACGGGTCGCCTCTCCGTTCCTCTCCCTTTCGAAAGGGGACTTCTCGGCGAGAAAGTTAAACGATGGGTGAACATCACGGGCAATATGGAGTTTAAGTCCGGAGATCGACACCGATCTCCTTTGCCAGTTGCTCGAGCTCTTTCCAGACCTCATCGGCTATTGGGATCCCCTCGCGGATCCTCTTTTCACGCGTTTTTTGTTCAGGTTCTCCAGGAACCATTATTTCTGTCACACCTGGTGCTCTTTTCGAACTTTTGATCTGCATCACATACTCACGAACCCTTGTTTTGAATTTCGCCGGTGTGACAAATGCCGCAGGATCTACCGCTATCATGAAATCACCCTTTGTACAAAATCCCTGTATGGGTTCAAGGGTTCCATCAATCTCCTTTCCCACCCCTGCGCTGACCAGCGGGCCAGCCAGCAATTCTAAAACAAATGCCAGTCCGTATCCCTTTGGGCCTCCGAATGGGCTCAATGCACCCTCAAGCCCCTTTTTCGGATCAGTGGTGGGGTTGCCCTCGCTGTCTATCGCCCATCCTTCTGGTATCTTCTGTCCTTTCTTCATCGCATTCACGAGCTTTCCACGCGCTGCTACGCTCATGGCCATATCCAAGAGTATTGGAGGTTCGGTCGGAAACCCCACCGCCAGTGCATTGGTCCCTAAAAAAGGCTCGACGCCACCCCACGGATGAACCAACGCATCCGTCGTCGTGGTCACCATTCCTATAAGTCCCTCCCGCATCGCCAGTTCAGCATAATACCCAGCGATCCCAAAATGGTTAGAGTTGAAAACCCCCACAGCTGCCACCCCTTGCTTTTTCGCTTTCTCAATCGCGAGTCGCATCGCACGTGTCGCGACGTAGTGACCAAGACCATGACCCCCGTCCACGAGGGCGGTGGCTGGTGTTTCCCTGACCACCTTCACGCTGGCGTTGGGAATTATCGTCCCCCGCCTCAAGGCACGTAGGATATATGGCAAACGAAGTAAACCGTGAGAGGCCAGTCCCCGAAGGTCACCTTCCGTCAAGACCTCTGCAGTGGCATTTGCCTCGTCCTCATCCACGTTCAACGCCAGGAGCAACTTGCGTATGACCTTTTTTTCTTGTTCTGGCTTCAGGATCATCTAGACTCCAAGCTCATCTCGAATGCGTGACTTAAAATCTCATCGCCATACCCTGGCAAAATACTTTATGACAAGCGTTTTCCACCACGCAGCAATATTTCCTCTCCACCGTTGCGTTCATCGTACAGTATCCAGGTCAGACGCGGTGTCGCTCGAGACATGGATCTCAACACGGACAGCAGACGCGACCTGTCCTCATCATTCCGAAGACGGGAAAAACCCCAACGGGCCCCCCTCGGTTCCATTCCGTCCAATATGTATGATTTTGGCCAGAGTTTGACGCGTTCCATAAAGTTCCGGCCCTCGTTAAAATGGTTTTTAATTCGGTTTAACACTTGAAGCTCCTTTTGCGCAACGGCTTCGAGCGTCTGATAGTGGACCAGCCTCATTTACCTCCGTTGAGAATTTGCAGGGAGGTAATTTAAAAAGGAAAAAAATGGGGGGGTCATTCCAAGGCGGATGTTGGTTGTGACCTCCTCCCCTCGCTCACGCAAGGGGCTTCCACTTTTCCTTCGCGTTACTCCCTCACCGCCTCCGCTCGGGGAGCGTTTCGCGGAAGCTTTTCCCCTTTCGGGTACTCCAGGTTCCTGCTTCATCCACCGGACTCGATCCCATCCCTCTTCGGGCGGTTACGGAGGTCTCGATGTCCAGCCTACCCGCGCCGTGCGGGTCATCGGTTTTCCACAGGCGTGAATTCGGGGTGGCCCCTCCCTACTTCTGGAAGGAACTAGCGCGGGGAGAGAACATATGGTTTTCGGCTCTCATCCCCGCCCTTACGGACGGGGACTTCCCGCCGAAGAGTTAAAAGATCTTAAATGGATATCTGTGTTGAACACGATCATCTCAACGAAGCAGCGGACAAAAAGAACATCATGAGCGCCATTCCGGAGCCAACATAAAACGTGCTATCCAGGCCCCACTCAGTAAATACGGCCCCCATCAATACAGGTCCGAGGGTTTGACCCAATTTGAGGGCGGTTCCGTTTATGGACATGAACGCGGCACGATGTTCCATCGGTGCCCGTCTAGTCAAGAGAGCGTAAAGATTGGGCATGTTCAGTCCATGGGCAATTCCGAGAATTATGGTCGGAACCATAAGTAGCCAGATGTTTGGAACCACGGTAATCATCGTCAGCCCTAGGGCATACAGAAGGAATGAAATCTTGAGAAATGTTTTTCCAGAACGCTTTTTGGTCAGTTTTCCCATTTGTGGCGCCGTAAGCGCGGTAGTGAGAGAGGTGCTTGCCATGACCATCCCGATGGTCAGGGCGGACCCACCGAACGAGCTGGCAATCATGAAAGGAAAAAACGTCAAATATGCACCATAGAGGATTAAAAAAGTGGATGCCCCTATGATAAAGAGAACCACTGTCTGAGGATTTTTGATCGTGCGCCAAATGCTTTTGAGATACGACCTTGTCGACCGACCGTCATCTGGCTCAGGGTTGTTCAGATAATGTAGGGCTAGAAATCCAATGGGGATCGCTACAAGCGGCAGAAGAAACGGATAGTACCAGCCAAGCATTGCCATTGCCCCTCCCAGTGCCGGGTAACCTGCGGTTCCAACACTGAGCACACCAGCGTTGTAACCTATCGCTGCAATCCTCTGTTTTCCAGAGTATAGGTCTCCTATAATGGTCACGTTGAGGAACGCTATGGAAGCCGCGCCTGTACCTTGTAGGAACCGCAGGGCTAACAAGGTGTGGAAGTCCCGGGCGAGGACGCAGGCCCCACCAACAACCCCGAAGATCATCAGTGAGGGGATGAGAATTTTCTTTCTTCCCCACCGGTCGGCGAGTATCCCCAGTACCGGAGCTAGAAATACTCCGGGGATCGTGAAAATCGTGATCAAAAGCCCCACCTCCTGCGTCGTGATATTCAGTTCCCGCACCATCGCTGGGAATGCCGGTGTGATGGTGGCGACACCCATAACTGCCATGAGGGTGACGCCGAAGACGACCAGGAGATTGGTTTCACGATACAGTTTTCTTTTGCCCATAGCACTCCTTCGTCAAGCTATCAAATGAACTTAACCTGGTGGCAAATTTAGACCTACTGTAGTAATGCAACGTAGTCTCCGAGAGATATTCCCAGATTTCTTGCCACCGGGGCGCATTTGGCCTTGATCACGTAGAAAAACCGGCCCTCTTGGGGCAACTCGGTCAGGGTCTCGTAGTTTCCCATTCCTTTCGCCACCACAAGATCCGCCCGCTGAAATCTCTTCCTAAGCGCTTGGGAAACCAGGTGGGGGTAAAAGCCCACCACAGGCGGAGCTGTAAGCACCTCCACCGGAAGTTCGATACCAGCTTGCTGGATGTCCCCAATGCTCAAATCGTTCTGAACCGGCGCTTCTTTCACCACATATCCGACTCGCGTCTTTTGATTTAAAAATTTCAGAAATGGGATGTCGAAAAACACTTCGGCAGCGTTGTCAGCGAGGTAAAGTACATCGTCCGCGCGGTCTATCTTCTTTTCGAGTTCTGGTATGTGGTCAATGCCAAATTTTGGTCTCCTCAAAAATTCGCGGTCCAAGCTGTTGGGATCGATGAAAAAGTCTACAGAGTTTCCCACTGCGGCAACTTCCACTGCACTTCTCAGGTCTTCACCAACCTTTATCCTAGAAAACGCCTGCCTTGCTTTTTCCAGTTCAACCAGTTTCTGCTCCCGAAAGGGATCTGGATTTTTGGATATGGCCCTGTTCGCCCGGTGAAACTCATTTGACAGGTCAGGTGGAACGACGTTTGTAGAGAATCGGCTCATTATTCGGGATATCTCGTTTTCGATTCGGTTTCTGAGTTCTGGATCGGACGTAGCGAGGTCGGCCACCTGGCGCATGAGTTTTCGCAGACAAGCTTCACATTCAGGTCCGGCTTTCATGTGCTCTCCCACCTGAGTATATGTAAAATCGAAATATCAATACCGCTGGTCGGGCTTATCCCGCAGGACAGCGCTTGAAAACTCCCTCAGATTTCTGACCACATCCGCTCCAGAACGCTTCCCGTCTCGGTCTAAGAAAAATGCTTTGATTCCAGTCTCTCTTGGTGCCAGATAGTCAAAAACCCAGTTATCCCCAACATGAACTGTTTCGCCCGGGGAAACGTCCATCCTTTTCAAAACATCGGAGTAAAACGCCCCAGTTTTCTTCACAAGCCCGAAATCCGAAGTGGCGGAAAAAACTCTCTTCAAATACCTTCCGATACCCGACTGCTCTATTTCCACTTCTGCTAGCTCCCTGGACCCGTTGGTTATTACTATCACATCGAACCTCCGGCTGAGCTTTTCCAAGACTTCATGTACTTCCGGATATGTCTTAACCTCGTGTCTGCACTCCGCCACGAGTTTCCGCCAGTCCCCGGGTAGATCGAATTCCCTCCACCAGTACCCGATATCATACCACTCAACCCGCTCCATCCCAACGCCATCATATCTCCTGGTGATCTCCCTCAGTGCTTTTTCTGGGTCCATTCCCCACCTTTGAGCATAACGTCTTGACATCCCCCTGAACCACAGGGAATTCGCAAAGTCCCAGTTTATCAGGGTGCCGTCCAAGTCGAAGGAAATTACCTTTATCATATGGATCAACAGATATTTTGAACCAAAGTAATTAATGAATAACGTGAGCCACATGAAAAGCTCCAATCTTCTCATCTTTGGGGAGCGCTTCGAGTTCCGCGAGAATGGGTCGCTGATAGTCGACTTTGATGAGAAAGTTATCGAGCTCGATCCTAGAAATTATAACCATCTCAGGAGACTCGAGCGGATCCTGAAACGAAGACTCCTGCTCGAACTTGAACCAGTAGTTCAGGAATATTGTAAAAAGCTGGGGGTGGGGTTCAAACGGATAACCATAAGAAAGCAGCGGAGCAGGTGGGGGTCCTGCTCGGCCGACGGGACTCTGAACTTCAACCTCTGGCTCATCAGTCTCCCAAGGGAACTCATCCGGTACGTCGCGTGGCATGAGGTCGCGCACCTAAGGGAAAAAAACCATGGCAGGGCGTTTCGTGAGTTGATAAAGATGGAATTCAATTACCGCGAGATGGAAAAACGTCTGAAAGAATATTGGTTTATCGGTAAGGAGACTAGCTTTCTATTCGATCAAGGTAAAGCCTAGCTCCTTCCACCATGACCCAAACTGATGCGGTGAGGGCTGAAAGGGTTTGTGGAACCGCTATGCCATCCCAGTTGAGGAACCAGGGAACGGATGAAAGGATCCCTGCTCCTACTGTCAAGGATCCGAACCTCTTGAATCCCGCCATGAACTCGCTGGCGCCGAACAGGAAAAGCGAGATGGGAAACAGCAATAAGAACGCTACCGAGAAGAGGGTATGGATCGCCACGGATGTGACCGGAAATAATCCTATGCCGAACAGGGCGAAGGCGTCAATGAAAAACAATGCCGCTCCCACACGAGCCAGAACTCGCCCTCTGACGGCTGCAAAGAGACCAGCCGCAAAAACCATAGCGAGAATCCCCCCACTCACAAGTCCAGAGTTGAACACCCAAGCGGCTTCTCCAACTCCGAGATCGCTCAGCGCGTTCACCGTCCAGCTGAACCAGGGGGACATAGAGATGGCGATGAAAATGCAGGAGAACGCCACCACCGGAACAATCACTCCACAAACCCCGGCAACTTTTATCGCGTTTTTCCTTTCCATACTTTTCCCTCCGTGGCTATGAGTGCGGCCATGCGGGCGGCCCGGGCGTTGGAGTGTACTACCACAACACCTGCTTTTTGGAGGATTTCACGTTGGGTCATCAAATTTTGAGGATCTTGCTCTGTGCCGACAATCGATGCTACCACGCTCAAGTATCCTCCGGTTTGCCTTGCCATCCGCTTTGCCTTCCCTACTGCCTGAGCCAGCTCCGTGGCCGGGTCTGGGTGAGCGCAGTTTCCCAGTATCACATCCAACAGGATCACCGCTGCTTCCCAATCTCGGGCTTCCTTCACTAGTCGCTCACATCGTGGCTTCAAATCGACGGCGGGGTGGGTACCCTCGGAGAGCCCAAGTGCCCCGAGGTCCACACAAGTGTGTCCCCGACTAGAGCGGGGATCGGGAAGGCGCAAGCGTGGTTTCAGCGGGATATTCGAACGAACGGTTCCGACGAGCTCTCGGAGGATTATTTGCGTTTCGGTACAGAGCATCCCGCCGGAATACAAACCGCGGACATAACGTTGCCCGTAGCCGAATTCTGAATATTCACGTTTCGCAATTTCTTGTAACTCTGGAGTCAGCGGGGGAGCGACAGGTTTTGGGTCCGTGCCTTTCGCGAGCGAAACCGCGTAGGCGACTGCATCTTCAAGTGTTTGAGCGAAATACACGCCTCTTGCAGGGTTGATTTTTGCTCCCAGAAAGCAGCGCACCGCGGGTTTTTTAGCGTTCCTGACTTCATCAAGCACTTTTTTGGCGATGTTGGTGCTCGGAGCCGGAGCGACGACCACGATTACCTCAGTGTTGTCGTCCGTTGCGAGAAATTTCAACGCGGATAGGGTTCCCGTGCCGCCAACTTTTTGAGAGAGATCTCGCGGACCCACTCCAAGTGCATGTGATACTCCAACTTCATTCACGAGACATGAGAGTTCTTGAAGCCCACTTCCGTGTGTGCATATAATTCCGACTGGCCCTTGGTGAACCGAGTTCCATATTCCAAACCCCTCCCCGTTTAAAATCGAAGTACCACACCGGGGGCCAAGTAAAAGTAATTTGTTTTTAAACGCCTTGTGTTTAAGTTTTGTCTCCACGGTAAGCGGTACGCCAGTGCTCAGGAGAACCACATGTCGTCCAGAGTTCAGGGCATCCATCGCTTTTTGACTGGCGATTGGACCTGGGTCTGAAATCGTGACAACCTCGGTCATGCTATCTCATCCAAACAAGAAGGCTGTAAGGTTAAGTAGATAACGTAACCTCCTTCCCGCGCGCAGGGGCTTTCGCTTTTCGTTCGCGCACGTCCTCACCGCCTCCGCCCGGGGAGCGTTTCGCGGAAGCTTTTCCCCTTTCGGGTACTGCAGGTTCCTGTTTCTGCTCACCGGATTCGATCCCCTTTCCGGAGGGCATCCTTCAGCCGCGCGACCTGGTTACGGAGGTCCCGGTCTTCACAAGCGTGAATTCGGGTAGCTCCTTCCTACTCAACGGGTACTTGGGTGGAGGTCCTATAAACGGAAAAAGCTGTTCTTCCAGCTTTCGGAAGGGGGACCTCCCGCCGATAGAGTTAAAGTAAGCAAGCCACGAAGAGAAAGAAGGGTGAGGCGTTGGAGCATGCGAGTTACAAGCCCGGAAGGCTCATTTTATGTAAGCTGGAGCACGGCGCTGAGTTGGTACAGTCGATTTTGAGGTTTGTTCACGAAAAACGAGTCAAAATGGCAGTGTTTGAGGTGATTGGCTCAGTAAAGGAAGCGGAGATAGCCTATTACCAGCAGCATAAACAAACTTACTCGACAACCAAGCTCAAACAACCTCTCGAGATCGCCCACTGCTTTGGCAATCTCTCGTTCAAAGAAGGTATTCCATTTCCCCACATTCATGTGGTGCTGGCCGATGCGAAGGGCAGGGCCTATGCGGGACATCTGATAAGTGCGAAGGTGTTTGCGGCCGAGCTTCATCTCCAAGAACTATTGGGTAAAAAACTAGAACGAGAACACGACACGACGACCGGCTTATCATTATGGAATTTTGGGAGACGACCAAATGCGCAATAAGGCGGCGGCGGGTCTGGCGATTCTCGCGGGTGTTTTATTGCTCAGCGCGGGGGTTACGGGTGCGGCAACTTGGCAGACGATTCGGAATTTCGTGGTGGCACTCATCGGGGATCACTGGGCGCTAATTCTGCTGTTTCAAGCACTGATCTTCATAGCCTCCCTCGGAGGGGTGGCCGTGATATGTGGCGGGATCCTCGTGGGGGCCGGACGGACTTTCCTCGGCAAGCTGTTCATCCTGCTTGGGACAGGGACAGGGCTTCTGGGGCTGGTGCTCGCGGTGATGCTGCCCTGGTTTCGGCAGGGTAGTGCATCGCTTGCCCTGGGAACGACAACTGGAACTTTTGGGATAATTTTTTCGGTAGTGGCGAGGATGATAGCGAAATAACAAATATATAAAAAAATACTCTTCGGGCACCCATCACGGAGGCGAAAGCCGTAGGAAAAACGCCCCCTTACGTGAGGGGGATATACTGTTTGGGTTCATCTTGATGCTGGTCTGACTGGTTATTTGTGGTGGTTTCTGAAAATGTCGGGACGATTCCGGTATTGATCGGTGAAATCATCGTGACGATAGGTGCTCCGCGCAGGGGAAAATCTCGAAAACGGAGCAAATAAACTCTATCTCTTTTGTCAATCGGAATAAATGGTTGGGTCCTTTATCCCTGCCTCTTCAAATGCACATTTCCTGTTTCTGCACGACTCGCAGCGTCCGCAGTGGAGTTCACCGTCCAAATAGCAGCTCCATGTCAGCTCGAGAGGGACCCCGAGTTCGACACCAAGTTTTATCACTTCTGCTTTTGTCTTATCCCCAAGCGGGTCCCTGACCGTTAGTTTGGTCTCGGTACCTGAGGATATTGCCTGAGAAATCGCGGACACAAAATCCTGCCGGCAATCTGGATAAAATTTAGCATCGTCTTTCTGAGCACCGTAAAAAATCACATCCGCACCGATGGCAGCAGCATAACCTGCAGCGATCGAGAGGAAAATCCCGTTCCTGAACGGCACCACAACACTTTGTTCGAACCGCTCGGGCATCGGCATGTTTTTGTCGAGAAGAGCTGTCACACCTTGCCCATAGATGTCTTTCAGGAAAGAGATGTCAACTACCCTGTGTTCCTTAACGTTCAACGCTTTGGCGATTTTTTTTGCACTTTCAATTTCCTTTGTCGCTATTTGTCCATAGTTAAAAGAGAGGCAGTAGAGCTCGTAACCCTCACGCTTTGCAATCGCAGCCGCCACGGCGCTGTCGAGGCCGCCGGAGAGCAAACAAACCGCTTTCATCTGTGTCACATCCAACACTTCAAGGGTAAACTAAAAAGCCTTTTATGAACAGTTAATCTCGCTGGAGGTTCTGGAGTTCCATGCTCACCGCCAAGGCAGTCATCTTCGACTTGGATTGCACTCTGGTAGATACTTTGGACCGATTTTTTGAAGTTTTCAACGAGTTGTTGAAAAAATACGGAAAAAAACCCCTCACGCGGGACAAATTCAACGAGGTGTACATCGCAGACAAGCTAGACGATTTGATAGCCGAGCCTTCGGATGCAGGAAGTGAGGAAAAGTTGCATAAATTCTGGATGGAGTTCCTCTATCGGTACCGCGATGGTGATCCTAAAGCAACTCTCATCCCGGGGGTGAAAGGTGTTATACAACGTCTTTCCGAGATGCGAATTCCCATCGCCGTCATAACGAGCTGCATCGTCCCTGCAGACAAATTGAGAGAGGAGCTGGAAAGGTTCAAGATAGGCAGATACGTGAGGGAAATAGTGACCGCTCACGATGTGGTAGGGGAATTGGAACGCGGGCATCATTTTTCCAAGCTCGAGATACTCAAACTGGCGGCTGAAAAGCTCGGAGCTGATTCAAAAGACTGTGTGGTCGTGGGCGACTACTGGAACGACATCCGCGACGGCAAGGCGATGGGTGCCAAAACAGTCGCTGTATTGACCGGAAAAATGCGTCGGGAGCTTTTGGAGAAGTACGCCCCCGATGCCATAATCGAAAGCGTCCGCGACCTGCCAAAGGTTGTTAAATTCGAAACCCAAAGTTAGAGGCGATTGAATGGTCCGTGCGTTCATCGGGATAGACATCGACGAAGCCGTCAGACAGAGATTGGTCGTCATACAGGAGCAGCTGGCTGCGACCGGGGCTGGGCTCAAGCTCGTCGAACCCCCAAACATCCACGTTACGATGAAGTTTCTTGGGGAGATTTCCGACGACAGGATCGCCCCAGTTTCCGAGGCGTTGGAGAGGGCCGTCGCAGGGACAAAACAGTTCGACATCGGGGTCAAGGGCATCGGCGTCTTCCCGAACCTTGGTTACATCCGGGTTGTTTGGGCGGGTGTTTCCGGTGGGCGCGAGGAAGTCATAACTCTCCAGCAAAAAATCGAGCGCGAGCTGCAGCCGCTTGGATTCCGCCCGGAAAGGGATTTCGTGCCCCATCTGACCATCGCGCGGGTCAAGACTGCTAGGCAAAAGGAGCGACTCGCAGCGTTCGTCAAAGAGATGAGCGACGCCGAGTTTGGGATATCACGCGCCCAAGCGGTTGAGCTGAAGCGGAGCACGCTGACCTCCAAGGGACCTATTTACGACACCCTGACGCGGGTCGAGTTAAGCCCATAACTTATATTAAGATGAGAGACTGAAAAATAGCGAGAGATGATTTCACGGAAAAAGTTTACTCCTATCAAAAGATGTCGGCTGCAAAAATCGTGTTGGGTGAAATTGCAGTTTGGTTCCTATTTTTCCTCTTCTATATAATGTGGGTATCGATGGGTTCTGCCCCTTCATTCATCACATTAATAATTGCTTTATTTTTGGTACTCTACCCGATACTCGCCATAATGCTCCTGTTATCCCCCTTGATACTTACAACGGAAATTGTCATCAGTAATAAAAGTGTATTATTCAAGCGCAGGTTCCGGCCAATCGTCATTCAAAAAGTAACCGATTTGAAAACACGCGCGTTCAGAGGAAAGGAGGTCAACATAACTGTAACGGGCTTAACCCCTGAGGGAGAAGAGGTCCGTAAGAAGATCGCGAGGACGGGCGGCGACGTAGGGAAGAGATGGGACGAGTTCAAGGCCGGCCTGCAGAAAATTAAGTTGAAATAATTTATCGGTCCGGGAGCAAGTGAGGAACGCAAAGCCCAAAGAGTTGGAAGGGTGGCAAAAAGCTGCTCAAATCTTCACGGTTACGATAATCTCTGGAGTAATCCTACTTGCCATGGTCTTCAGTTTTTTCGGGATCGATAGCCCTCGATGGACAAACTGGGTCGTTGTCGCCGGATTTGTTTTGCTCATCGGTTTCTGGGCAATAATGAGAATCGCTTTACTTGTCATGAAATTAAGCCGAAGAACGCATCGCGAGGAATGAAGGGCTGATACAAAATGAAAGAGGACACTGTGAAAGATTTGGCGGAGAAACTCGGGAAAGGCGAGATTACATCCGATGAGGCGAGAAGGGAATTAAGAAAGAGAGGACTCGGGCACGAAGAAACGTGGAAGGATTTTATCGGATATGTGGTTTGGGGGATTCTATGCTTTCTTCCCGCAGCCGCCAAGGGTGTGGGCATAGGGGTTTTGAGTTTCCTCGCTCAACTACCCACAATAGAATTCCCGGCAATTGTAATTTACCTATCAATAGTGCTTTTCATTGCTGC
>CAZMCI010000024.1:0-15605 GCA_964564905.1 Hadarchaeota archaeon (SeqCode)
CAATAGAATTCCCGGCAATTGTAATTTACCTATCAATAGTGCTTTTCATTGCTGCAATCCCGCTCGTGGCTTGGTTTACCTATTTTAACACTAAAAAGGGAGGGTGCCATTCTGAAGATCACACTGTAATCCTCCTCAAGAGCGGTCCTTATGCAGTAGTGAGGCACCCTGGCACCGTCTCTTTCACCGCGTTTTTCGTCACAATACCAATAATCCTCAGCGGAGTGGCTCCTTTCACCATTTTAAGCGTAATTGCGATTGTAGAGATAATTGCTTACAATTATTACGAGTGCGTGGTGGAAGAGAGAACGCTCAACATACCCAAATGGGGCGACGAATACAGGCAGTACATGAAGGAGGTCCCTAGGTTCAACATCCTCTTAGGGATTTGGAGATGGATCAAGAAGAAAAAAAGGTGATGTGGTTTGGCGAAGGCGAAGACGAAAGAAGAACTGGTGAGGGAACTCGCCAACAAGGTGCGGCGGGGGGAGCTCACGCCCGAAGAGGCCAAGGCCGAAGTGTTGAAAGCAGGGCTCCATCACCGAAAATACGAGTGCATGTACCTCAAAATCGTGGCTTCCTGCACGGTTGTGGGGGGCCTTCTCTGCTTCCTCCCATTCATAGCAAATCACACCGGATGGGCAGCATTGAATTACTTCACCCGACTTCCCGCAATAGAATTTCCGCTGGTCGTGAAAATTGCGTTTTCTGTGTTTTGCATTGCCCTCTTCGCGGCGGGTATGTATGCGATGCGCTTGAGAACCAAGAAGGGAGGAACCCGCGACGAGGACGAGCCGATAATCCTCATTAAGGAAGGCCCCTACGCAATCATTAGGCACCCGAACGTCTTGGGTTTTCTGGCGCTGTTTTCCATGTTCACCGTCGTCGCCAGCGGGACAGTCCCCTTCACAGTTTTTTCGGTAGTCGGCAACGTTCTATTCTTGACGGGTTTTTATTACGAAACGAGGGGTGAGGATAAACTCAACGTGATAAAGTGGGGGGACGAGTATCGCAGATACATGAATGAGGTTCCGAGCTTCAACCTCTTTTTGGGAATCTGGAGATGGGCTAGGAGGAAACACTAACGGTTCACGTTTCTTTGCCTGTTTTTAACCCCATCCGTTCCGGTTTGAGCCCCCCTACAAGCGCCAGACCACCGAAGATCATCAAAGCTCCCCCACCCATCGGAGTTGAGTTTACGCCCACGCCCGGAAGGATGTTGGCCTGTTGGGGGACGCTCAAATAACCCAGAATTCCTCCTGCTAGGATCAGGGCCCCGCCAACAATCATTACCACGTTGAGGATAGTTCCCGCGTACGATGCTGGTGAAACCAATACCCCGATTGTCCCGACCAGTGCAACAATAACCCCCACCAAGACGATGTATGGGGAGACCCAGCCCTGCTCAGTCGCCAGCTCCCACCCCGAAATCGGCGACGAGATGCCAGGCGATGAAGTCCAGGGTTTTTCCCATGGCAAAAAAACCATTGCCGCCGTCATGAAGGCGAACATCAGACAGAATACTGCCATCGCTCTTTTGAACCCGGCTGGTGTAAACTTTCTTTTCTTCAATTCCAGACCCATTCCTCCTAACCCCTGGCCGTTATTTAACTTTCCCTTGGTCAAGAAAAGCTGGCGCCCCCACTACCCAACACTTTTATTCCAAAACGTGTAGAGTTCTCAAACGTGAGTGAGGTGAATCTTTGGAAAAAAGTCCGAAACGAAGAAAGCTCACGCCTTTGGGATGGGCGACCGTGGCGGTTATTCTGGGGACCTTCGTGGCTTCCATTTTCCTTTGGATATACCCGATAGTGGAAACGGAACCCATGACGGTCCTGACCCGCGTAATCCTCCTGCTGGTTGCTGTGGGGGCGGCGTCGGGCGCTGCGGTGAAACTGGGTAAAAAAAAGCTGTTCCAGGAGTAACCCGCGTTTCAATCAAACCTAACCGCAAGGTGAGCAATGAAAAGCAAAATGTCCAAGAAACGGATGGTCGGCAAAGCCGTCGGCTGGATCATCACGGGAATCTCCGCGGTATTTATAGCACTTTATTTGTTCTTTGCAATATTCAGTAACACAATTTGGGGATCGTCGCCTCCCTCGTGGGTGGTTCTGGTTTCTAACGTTGGGTTCATCTTGATGATCGTTTGGGCAATTATAATAGTGATCGGTTTGCTTTATGTGAAGTTGAGCCGGAAGTCACGTAAATAAAAACACAGCAACACAGCGTTGGGGCTGATTAAAAGCGAATATTCTGGGAGATGCTGAGAGGGTAAAAGGAAAAGAGTAGAAGTTCGCGAGTTCGAGAGACAAAATCAAAAAATGGCCCCCCCTGCGTTTTCCCAAATCGAAATTAAGCTGACTTTGTGCCGCTCCACGTGTCGAAATAACCATCAAAGCTCCAGTTTCCTGAAACCGATGACCCGTCCGCAGAAAAGGCCCCTGACCAAGAAACGAAGCCCATGGCTGCAGTTCCCTCAGCGTCTATTGCTCCTAGAGAAACAGTACCAGTGACATCATAAGGTCCCGCGGTATCAACCGTGAACCACCCGCCTACCGTGCCAACATCCCAATTAATTGCAAATTCCCAATCATCGCTATACCCTTCGCCCGACCAAGTTCCAGAGTAATTCTCGGCTTCAGTCCCAGTGTACGCGCCAGGCCCCCTAGTGAGGAAGTAGACGACGAGGACTAATACGACGATGACAATCACTATTTCACATACAATCACGACCGTGGTTATTCCTTCTTGTTTCATCCTCACTTGTTCACCTCCGGGAGAAGGAAGAGAGGGCTCGGGCACGAAAAAACGTGGAAAAGTTTTGTTCCGTTCGTTGTGTGGGGTTCTATGTTTTCTTCCTACGATAAGGACACACGTCTAGAGATTTTTGGAGACGGACTAAGAAGAGAAAGAAACAAATAAAGTAAAACTGGTCGAGCGATTTTGCGCACAGCTCAGCGATACCAAGGCAAGCAGCGCGTGAAATATTCCGAGATGAACTCCCTGAACTTCTTGTCGCGGATGAGTTTCGGCAGGCCAGATTCATCGACTATCTTGTAGCTCTTTCCGATCGCTTCAACCACGTGTTTTCCGAAAGCCGTGCGTTCTTCTATGATTCGCTTGAGGGCATCCGCGGCGTCGGTTTCTTCTCGCTCCAGCTCGAACACGGTTCTTCCCGCGGCGTCCACGTATGGCCCTGCCAGCTTTTTCTTGGATCCTAGGTGTTCGCGGATGAAGTTCTGCATGTCGAGCGTGACAGGTGGTCCGATGCGCTTCCGTACACGGGGCAGTTTCGACACCTTGAACTCGAGAAGAATACCAGCATCCGAATCGCTCCAAACATCACTCCGCAGCACATCAAACCCTGCTTGTGCGAGTCTATTCACGATCGTGCGCTGGGTCTTCCTGAGCTGGGGATACAGGACATCCGGCACGAGGTCTGGGGATTTGAACACCACGCAGAGTATTTTGGTCTGCCGCTGTCGAAGGATCTTTCGCAGTGATTGAGCGTTCAACAATTTCACTTTGTTCGGGAAGAAAAACTCCCTACGCGGCTCGAGGAAAAACTCTTGGCAAGCCCGGACGAAGATAGCAAAATTTTGCATAGAAACAGCGGCAGCCACGTTTCGATTCGGGTCCACAGGATCGATCACTATGAGCGGCTGCCCTTCAAACAGCATTTTGGGTTCGGATTCGTCGCGGTAGAAGTGCGCCGGGTCTATTACGGTACCTGGCTTCCACCTGCTCGCCGCTTCCACAAGTTTTTGGAACGAGCCATAGTGGAGCGTGAGCAACTCGCACAAATATCCAGAGAAACCTTGGACCTTTAATTCGGCCCCATATATTCCAACACCACTCATGAATTTTTTGACGAGAAGCACTTCGTCAGCTAGCTTCGGAGTGAGTCTTTTTTCTATATACTGCTGGTGGTGAGGGGTTCGGTCGACCGCACTCTTTATCCTGGTTGGGTCGGTGATGTCATAGCAGGGAACTAGGTCTATTTCGAATCCCTTGTGTTTCATCGTCAAATATGGATGTTCAGCAAACTTTTCTTTTCCTTTTGGACCTGCGACATCGCGTGCAACTGCAAGTCCCTGCCGCACGAGTTCTTCTCGAGAGAGTTCCTTGGGGAACCGCATGAAAATATCTATATTACGTTCGGTGCGTAGTCGTGTTCCTCTGGCAGCGGAACCCACGAGCAGGGGTTTGGCGTGTATTTTCTTTTTCGCGCAGGTTTTATTTATTCGTTGGATGATTTCTTCAGTTACTTGCTTAACGAGTTTTTTGTCTCTTTCGCTGGGTTTGATTTTTTCCAAAACTTTTTTCAGCAATTCTTCCATTTCCTCACACTCATCGATTTTTCGCCAGCCATTAAATGCTTAGTGCCAATGCTGGCTTTACAAACTCTCGGTGAAAGCCACCGATTTTGAGGGGCGAAATCGCTCGATAACGTTCGGTTTTTGGGCATAGTGACAAACAGTGGCAGGTGAAGGATGAGGTCGGGACACCCCCCAACTGCAGAATTCCGAACTGCTCTGATGTAGACGGTTGTCGCATTTCCTTAGTGGTGACCTTGGAACAGCACCTGCTTCCGCTTCACCTAGTTCGAGTCCCACTA
Organism: Hadarchaeota archaeon (SeqCode); assembly: GCA_964564905.1. GTDB lineage: Archaea > Hadarchaeota > Hadarchaeia > Hadarchaeales > Hadarchaeaceae > B75-G9. Next base: position 4,619 of record CAZMCI010000024.1, read on the forward strand.
GTCACATCTCTTTGGTAGCGACTCAGCTGAGTTGAACGGGATAAGCCGCAGACAAATCAACCAAGAATTAAAACAAGGGGAGAAATTAGAACCGGAAGCAGTTTTAGAAGAAATTAATTGTTGAAAGAGGCTACGGGTGCCTTATCACCGTAGCTTCTCTCTCAAGCAAAGCCAATTTCTGTTTATCTAGGGTCCTCGGGTCAACCGAAAAAATTAATCTTCCTTGATTCACTGCAATCAACTCTCTGAGATCCTTCAAAAAAATCCATGTCTGGCTGAAGTCATTTGCCATAAGCAGATATTCAAGGCAATCCAGAAACACTGCTCCCCTTTTATTTTCATTTAAGAATTCCGAGACTGCATCGCGGATTAGGTCCAAGTCGGATGGTTTTATACTCCCAAGTTCCTCTTGTCGACTGACCCAGATGAATTTTGCATTTTTAATGGCATGACCTCTTTGCAAATTAGGGGGGTATACCGCCGTGATATAAATGCATGAGAAACCAAACTTGAGGAGATTTTCTAATGATTTGAGTAAATGTATGGGTCTCCCGAATTCTTCAATAACATATGCTCCTTCAGACCTGAGCAGATAATAAAACTCAGGTAATTTTATAGTTTCGGGTATCCCGTCGAGCAGACCATATCTTACTAAATCCGGGTATTTCTCCAAGAGTTCTACAAAACTTTCTGACAGAAGCTTTTTGTCTTTTTCGCCGAGCTCTCGCTCAATGAAAGGATAAACAATGCTCAATGCCGCAGAAAATTCGGAAATTATCCATTCTGTCTTTCTGGTGGCGGGTATTCTCGTGAGTTTTTGATAAAAAGGATAAAAATCTATTTCTCCTTCTGAGCTGATCACAATATCCACCTTGCCGCTCTTCGTAAATTCCCGTTGTATCTCAGCCACGGACTTTTTCTTACATTTCATCAGCAGGGGTTCTAAGATGCCTGAGAAAAGGAGTAAAGGGAGGTAGAGAGGAAGGGCCAAGGATTTATATTTTTCGTCCATATCGGTGGAGGTCTCTTTAAAAATGTCTATTGTCTTTTTTCTGCTTACTATCGCGGCACACAAAATGAAAAGTTCTAAAGTGACTTCCGAAAGTGCTGAAAATATTTTTGGCATTTTTTTCTCATTCATCTGCTCCAAACTACTGAGAGTTGATTGAATATCTAAGCCACCTTCATCAGTCATCTTCAAGCCTTTTAGGATAGGCTTAAACCTTTGGGTCTTTTCCTCCACTATTTTAAACCCTAAGAATGGGACGATGCGCTTTATGAGCCTGTTAATAAAATCTACTTGTGCCATTACCATCCTGATATTTCTCCTCAGTAGCACCGCAGATGGGGCAGATGGTCTGGTTACAGACGCTCGCAACGACCGATAAAAAGAAACGGTACAATACGCCATGAAGGGAACCGATAGAGAGGCGAGAAGCCCCATGAAATAATCAAGCCATGTTAACCAAGTATCGGTGTAGATCACCCAAGTCCAAATCCCAATCGCTCCAGTAGCCAATATCATGGCAATAAACGCGAAAAGCCAACTTCTAATTTTCATTTTTTTGTAAAGGGAAAATACGAGAAAATCAACATAAATTGCGGCCAAGAAGCCTATGACCGCCAATATTACGCAGAGAAGATGGTAGTTCATCTGTGTCTAGCCCTCTCAACTTCTTTATTCAGCGAATAGAAGAAGTGTCCCAAAACAAAAACTATGAGAAGCATTGCCAGAAGTGGAATCCAATAGTTTGCATAATAGGAGTATTCAACTTTCCCCCAAACTGACCATAATGCTCCCGTAAACACCAGGATTGAAACTGTAGCAGCAACAAAGATTTTCCACACTCTTGCGCCTTGGACGAGCCGGACAATCCTTAGAGAATACACTATTAGAATGATCATTGACACAATTGCTATTGCCCAGTTAATCCCAACCAAAACAGAGGATAACGTTCCACTGTATTCTATCATCGGAGTTACACCACTAAAATCTTATGTACGTACAATTTAATTTTAGTTGGGAAAGTTCTTATATCCCGTGACTTCCCATTCTGAACAAAACTGTCTTAATTTGGTTCAACTTTTCTCTGACCGAACAACGTGGGCGGTTCTGAAGCATTGGGATTAGTCGTGGTTTTCTTCAACACCGCCAACCAGGTAGAAAACAGTTTGAACCGCGGGAAAGTCCCCCAACGAAAGCGTGCAACCGAGATGTTAGAAAATGCGCTGAGAAGGAGACAACTCATGAATTCCGAGAAACACCCGCACTTCAACACCATCTTAAAGTATTTCAACGATCCGCGCCTCGTTCCGATCCTGACAAATTTAATTCAGCTCTCAGCGTTGCCGTTGAGGGGCTTAGAGCACACATTTGCGGTGGACGCAAGCGGACTCAGCAGTGCCTTCTACTCGCGCTGGCTCGACTACAGGCTCAACGGCGACAAGCGGGTCCGCGACTGGCTTAAGGTTCACCTCATCTGTGGGGCGAAGACAAACATAGTTACGCACGTCGTAATCACGGACGGCCAAAAAGCTGACTCTCCTCAGTTTCCAGAGCTGGTTAAGGAAACAGCCAAGTTCTTCGAAATAAAAGAAGTTTGCGCGGACAAGGGATACTCAAGCAGGGAAAACCTGCAGATCGTATGGGAGCTGGGCGGGATCCCCTACATTCCTTTCAGGTTAGGCTCAACTGGAAAGAGCAGAGGACACAAAGCTTGGAGGAAAATGTACCTTTGGTTCCAGCTCCACCGGGAGAGGTTCATGGAGCGGTACCACCAGCGGAGCAACGCGGAATCCACGTTCAGCATGCGCAAGCGCAAGTTTCAGAACAAGCTGATGCTCAGGAAGGAGGTGGGTCAGGTCAACGAGGCTTTGGCCAAAATCCTCTGCCATAATATCTGTGTACTCATTCAAGAGACCCATGAATCGGGTTTAAAAATTGACCTGCCCGAACTTGCCCATAATGTCCTCGACTTGCACATAAAGTCGGTAAAAATTCTAGAAAAGATTTAGTTTATAGGCAAAGCCGCCTATCTCGAAACCCTTTTATACCAGCTGCCATATAGATGGATTGTAGCTGGAGGGTAAAAGGAGGCTGAAAATGGTCGAAAAAAAAGCCGAAGTTCGGGTTTTCGTGGATGGGTTGTATCTCAAGATCATTGACGACCTCATCACTGCGGAATACGGCACAAACCGCAGCGAGGTCGTCCGCAAGATGATTCATGACTGGGTCATGGAAAAGGTCGGCTTCAAAGGATTGATGGATTACAAGAAAAAGAAATGATAACTCACGGTCACCCCACCTCCTCGGTCCAGCCTCCAAAAGGGGTGTCAGGCGGGAAGGCGATGTCTTCCCGCCTTAACCATCATCGCCTCTGGACGAGCTTCTGGATGGCTCGCCAGAGGAAGCTCGGGAGGGGAAGGGTCCGCCCTTCAATCGATGTCTCCCCCCTCTTAATTTGTTCCAGAACGCACTCGATTTTGGGCGGACAGTTGACTCGTGTGTATGCCAGCCCTATTTCATCGCATCGGTGAGCGTCCGACCCTGCAACCACCGGAATTTTGTTGAGTTTGGCATATCTCTGAGCCAGCGGGTTGCTCAAAAAAAGGGCACGTGAGTTGAGCCCCTCGATCGCGTCAAATTTGGCCTTGTGCACGAGTCCGGGTTTTCGTCCAAACGCGAAAGGATGAGCGGCGATAGCCACGCCCCCCTGTTCCTTTATCAGTTCCACAGTTTTTTCTGCGCTCATGTGTTTTGGAACCGGTTTTTTTATTCCAAGCCCGACGATGTGACAATCCCTACTCGTGATCTCGATCCCGGGGATAACCAGAAATCTGCCTTTTGAAAATCTTCCAGCTTCCGCGTGCCCTGCAATGGTATTGTGGTCGGTAATGGCTATTCCATCGAGTCCCTTGGCCTTCGCCGCTTTTACGGCTTCTTTTAGAGAGCAGTGCCCGTCCTGGGAGTACGTGGTATGAACGTGCAGGTCGAGACGCAGCAGCTATCTCACCTTTGACCCTGGTTTAACGTCTCTGTCCGGTACCAAGATGGAGATACCCTTTTCATCCTCAGCCGCCAGGAGCATGCCTTGGGATGTGACACCCATTAACTTTGCGGGTTTGAGATTTGTGATCACGGCAACGTTTTTCCCGATTAGATCCGCCGGAGAATAGTGCTCCGAAACACCGGCCACGAGCGTGCGTGCCTCTTTTCCCATATCCACTTCAAGCTTCACCAATTTTCTGGACCCCTGAACCTTTTCCGCCGATTTTATCTTACCTACTCGGATGTCCAGTTTTTCAAATTCCTCTATCGAGATAAGTTCACGATTTTCATGCTTCAGATCGCTTTCTCTGATTTTCGTGAAGAGGATCGACGGTTTTCCTATCTCATGGCCGGGTTCTAGATCAAAGCATTTCGCCTGATTCCAGCTCGTGATTTTTATTCCAAGTTGTTCGGCCATGTTTTCTGAAGTTGATGGCATGAACGGTGACAGGGTCACGCACAGCACTTTCACCAAGTTGGCACAGTTGAAGATACAGTTTGCGGTTTTTTGAGGTTCTTTTTTCAGAGTTTTCCACGGTTTAAAAGATTGAAAATATTCATTTCCGCGTCTAGCCATGCTCATTATCTCCTCCAACACCTGGCTCAATTTTAGCTCGTTGAACAATTGCTCGATTTTCTCCACTCGATTCAGTATTTCCGCCTCAAATTTCTTGTCCACCTTCCCATCAGGTAACTTGCCGTCAAACCTCGTCTCGGTGAATGTCAACACGCGATGAACAAAGTTTCCCAGCACGTCAGCGAGTTCGTCGTTTAACCGAACACGGAGCCCACGTTCTGAGAAATCTCCATCCTGTCCAAAGGAGATCTCACGCATGAGAAAGTATCGAAGCACGTCCGCCGAGTACTTCTCAGCCAGATAAATTGGGTCTATGACATTTCCCAGGGACTTGCTGATCTTCTTTCCATCGATCGTCAGAAACCCGTGAGCGAAGATCTGTTTGGGTAATTCGTATCCGCCGGAGAGCAACAGGCTGGGCCAGATAACGCAGTGGAAACGAAGAATGTCCTTGGCGATGATGTGGACATCGGCAGGCCAATACTGCCGCGGTAGGAGATAGTTGCACAATGCGTCAAGCCAAACCCAAATGGTCTGTGTGGGATCATCAGGAGTTTTTATCCCCCATTCCAGCTTTGGGCGTGTCACGCTGATGTCCTTCAGACCGCCCTTCAAAAAGCTCACGACTTCTTTCCTGCGCGCCTCGGGCTGAATGAACTCTGGATGTGCCTCTATGTGCTTTAAGATTCTGTCCCGGTATTTCGAAAGCCTGAAAAAATAGTTTTCCTCCTTTACCCGTCTTGGCTTTTTTTGATGAAGAGGACATTTTCCGTCGACAAGGTCCCCCTCGGCGATGTACGTTTCGCATCCGTCGCAGTAAAGTCCTTCATATACTCCTTTGTATATGTCTCCACGGTTCTTGATCCTTCTGAAAAGCTCATGAACGTTCTCTCGATGCCGTTCCTCTGTGGTCCGTATAAAATCGTCGTAGCTGATGTTCAAGAGATTCCACGTTTTTATCCACTGCTTGGCCATCGAGTCTGCGTACTCTTGGATGTTTTTGAAACCCTTCTCCCTGGCCGCCTGTATCGTTTTGATGGAGTTCTCGTCTAGTCCTGTGAGGAAAAATACGTCGTCTCCCCTTAAGCGGTGCCACCGTGCTATCACATCTGCGGCAACCGTCGTGTAAGCGTGTCCCACGTGGGGCGTGGCGTTTATATAGTAGATAGGGGTCGTGACGTAAAACTTCATGGTTTCTCCCTCCATCTCTTATAGGGAAAAGAGGTTTAACTTTACCGCCGGGAAGCCCCTTCCCGAAAGGGAGGGGTGAAAAGGTAACCCGCAGCTCTCGGTTTTGGTTGGGTCCGGTTTTGAGCTGGATGAAGCCGGGGAGAACCCCACAGGGCATCCTGGGGGTGTTCAACAGAGGGCACGTGGGATTCCTGCGGGGTCTTTTGGATAGGAGAGGGATGGCCTGAAGCGACGCTGTGGAGACGGAGCCCCTGCTCGACGTCCCGGCGCAAGCCGCGGCTGAAATCCTGTCGCTGAAGCAGGAAGCTCCCCGCGAAAGCTGGAGATAGTTCACAGCTAGTCATGGGCCATTATCCAACTGGCAAAAACAAGAGCATGCCAAAGACCCTACGGGTGTTTTCTCGCAATTATTTTAATCTATCTCCTCAAATAATCTTAGAGGTGAGATGTATGGCAAAGGTGTTGCTTATAATAGCACCCGAGAATTTCAGGGATGAAGAGCTTTTGCATACTAAGGAGGAACTGGAACGCGCAGGCGTGCAAACAGCTGTAGCCAGCAAAAAAACAGGCGAGGCGAAAGGTAAGCTTGGAGCCAGAGTAAATGTCTCTCTCGCTTTGGACAATGTGAGAGTGGATGATTACGACGGGGTGGTTTTTGTCGGCGGTCCGGGAGCGGAGATATATTTCCACGACGAGAAAGCGCACTCAATAGCGAGGGAAACATCCAGCAAGGGCAAGGTGGTAAGCGCCATCTGCATTGCTCCCGTAACGCTGGCAAATGCAGGTGTTTTAAGCGGAAAGAGGGCCACAGTGTGGAACGGAGAATACATCAAAAAGCTGGAGGCCAAAGGGGCAACTTACACCGGAAAGTCAGTAGAAATAGACGGAAATGTCATTACCGCGAATGGTCCCCATGCGGCCAGGGACTTTGGACGCGCGATAGCCAATGCTGTAAAAGGTTAGGTGGAAGATTGGCCGATATCCTGATCAAAGATGGCCATATTGTTACGATGGACCCTCGCCGAAGAGTTATCAAGGGTGGCTCAGTCGCTATTGAAGAAAGTAGAATAGTCAGCGTGGGGGAGAAACCCAGAGAGAAAGCGGATACAGTGATCGATGCGAAAGGAAAGATAGTCCTTCCGGGCTTGATCAACGCTCACACCCATCTTTCCATGACCCTGCTCCGGGGGATAGCAGATGACATGCCCCTAATGGAATGGCTCAAAACTAAAATTTGGCCGATTGAAAAAAATCTCACTCCTGAGGACTGCTACACAGGAGCGCTTCTAGGTTGTCTGGAGATGATAAAGTCCGGTACAACGTGTTTTGCTGACCAATATTTCCACATGGATCGGGTGGCAGAGGCCGTGGAGAAATCAGGGATCCGCGGGGTCCTGTCCTATGGGATAATTGAACTGGAAGATCCCGAACGTGGGGAGAGGGAGATCCGAACCGGGGAAAAACTAGTAAAGGAATGGCACGGAGAGGCAGACGGGCGGATTTTGACCATGTTTGGACCCCACGCTCCGTACACGTGCTCTCCGGAATGTCTCATGAAAGTCAAAGAGCTTGCGGAAAAGCACGAGGTCGGCATTCACATTCATCTTTCGGAGACCAAGGATGAGGTGAACCAGTCGCTGGAGAAATATGGGAAGCGTCCCGTGGAGCATTTGGATTCGATAGGCTTTCTAGGTCCAGAGGTGCTCGCCGCGCACTGCGTGTGGTTGAACGAAAAGGAGATAGAGACCCTGCGAAGGCGAAGGGTCAAACCTGTGCATAATCCGGTAAGCAACATGAAGTTGGCTTCTGGAGTTGCCCCAGTTCCGGAAATGCTCTCCGCAGGGATACCGGTCGCGCTGGGAACGGACGGGGCGACATCGAACAACACCTTGGACATGTTCGAGGAGATGAAGTTCGGAGCGCTGCTGAGCAAGGTCCACAAACTGGATCCAAGAAAAATCCCGGCATTGACCGCTCTGGAGATGGCCACGATCAACGGGGCGAAAGCCTTGGGGTTGGAAAAAGATCTCGGTTCTGTGGAGGTGGGGAAGTTGGCAGATTTGGTCCTGGTGGACGTGAGGAAGCCCCATCTCTCCCCGCTACACAGTGCGATCTCCCACCTCGTCTACGGGGCCACAGGTGGAGATGTGGATACCACCATCGTCCACGGAAAGATACTGATGCTAAATCGCAGAGTCTTGACCCTCGATGAGGAAAGGGTCTTGAGAGATGCCCAAGAAGCTGCCGAGGAGCTGCTTGCCCGGGGAGGAGAGAAAAAGTGAGGCTCAACATCTCCGCGCTTGCCCCTGTGGGAAAGCGTCAGATAGAGTGGGCGGAACGACATATGCCGGTCATGATGGCCATACGCAGGGAGATGTCCAGAAAAAAACCGCTGGAGGGGTTACGGGTTGGGATGACGCTTCACGTGGAGGCGAAGACCGCCGCCTTGGTCAGGACCTTAGTTGCAGGTGGGGCTGAGGTCTCCATCTCTGGATGTAACCCTCTCTCCACAAAGGATGAGGTGGTAGCCGCACTGTCGAGCGAAGGTATAAGCGTGCACGCTTGGCGCGGGCAGAGCGAAAGGGATTATTACGCCAATATCAATCGGGTTCTCGATCATCGTCCGAATATACTTATTGATGATGGGGCCGATCTGATCTCGACGGTTCACTCCAAGCGTCAAGAACAAATTGACGATATCATCGGCGGATGTGAGGAGACAACTACTGGTGTGAACAGGTTGAGAGCCATGGCGGCCGATGGCGTGCTGAGGTTTCCAGTCATGGCCGTGAACGATACGCCAGCCAAGCGTCTGTTCGACAATCGTTTCGGAACCGCGGAATCAACCCTTCAGGGGATAATGACGGCCACGAACACCCTGATAGCCGGCAAACATGTCGTCGTGGTTGGTTACGGATTTGTGGGACGCGGTATCGCATCCCGTGCCAAGGGCATGGGTGCAATCGTAACGGTGGTGGAAACGGATCCAATCAGGGCACTCGAAGCGGCGATGGACGGTTTCAAGGTAGCGAAGGTGAGCGAGGTCTGCAGGGCCGGTGATATCTTCATAACCACTACGGGAAGCATCAACGTCATCAGAAAGGAGCACATAGCAAAAATGAAGGACGGTGCCATTCTGTCAAACTCGGGCCATTTCAACGTTGAGATAGACATACCGGCCCTTTCCAAGCTTTCCGTGAGAAAGCGCGATATTCTGGATGACGTGACCGAGTTTCAGCTCAGAGATGGGAGGCGGATATATCTCCTTGCGGAGGGGCGTTTGGTCAATCTTGCCGGCAAACGTTCGCTTGGTCATCCGATGGAGATAATGGATATGAGCTTTTCTCTTCAGGCGTTGAGCGTTGAGTACTTGGTGGATCGGGGAGACACTCTGGAACCAAAAGTCCACGAAGTTCCGGAATGGATAGACAGGAAAGTTGCACGGCTGAAATTACGTTCCCTGGGACTGAAATTGGAAAAACCTACCCCTGAACAGATCAAGTACAACCGATCGTGGCTTAGGGGCACGTAGGGGTCTCAACAAAAAATGGGGTCCTCATGAGGGTCTGAACCTCAGTATCGCCCCCAATCCCTTGAACGCGGTTTGAAGCTGTTTTCCCTCTTCGGTCTCCGTGGACACAAACTCGACCCTTGTGTTGAACTTCTCAGCTCGGTCCAGAAGCTCCTGAACTTCATCTTGGATCCTGACGATGGAAAGTTTTCTCTCGCCACACTTTGGACAGTTACGTGCCGGAAGTTGTTTTTTGTGCAGATCCGGATCACCAACCGTTTCTTGAAATTCGTGCCCGCACACCTCACACCGGATCGTGATTCTGTGCTTTCTGAGTCCTTCCGATATCAAGAGAAGTTCCACTGCCCCCTGCTCGAGCGCACGTCTTATCTCCCGCTCTCCGTAAGCGACCAAGTTCTCCTTTGCGACCAGTCCCTCCATGAAGCGGCGCATGAGTGATTTTTCCTTTAGGATCTCAAGGTCGGCAAGGATATCCCCTGCCTTGCTCACGAGTTCCTTGATGCCCTGTTCATCGGTGTAGCCCGTGTCCAACACCCCTCCGATCTTGCGTTTCACTTGATCATGCAAAAGTCCGCTATTTATGAAGTCCTCTTTCGTTGGACCTGGTCCGCCGACGATGATCGCTTTTAGATCGGGGATTCCGGCGAATACCTCATTTGCCGCTTCTGCTACGCGCTTTGCGTATTCATGCGCCGCGATCTCCCTGAGGCGCTCGAACCTCCTAGCCGATTGTCCTCCCTTACTGTGTTTCCCCGGCACGGCTGAGGTCAGCTTTCTCACTATGCTCACGTTTTTTCCTCGAAGTGTTGCGAGCGTGGCTTCGCGCCTGTCCATCACCAGCAGGCCTACCGTCTCCTTTACTCGCAACATCTCGCGCAAGGGCTCCAGGACGAACTCTTGATCACACCGGTACATCCGGATCGTTATCGGTTCCGGTGGTTCCACCCAGTAGAGCCTGACGTCCGCGATGTCCTCCCTGCCGGCCACGTTTCCGCAAAAAATGGCCATTCCGTGAGGAGGCGGTTTTCGATTCGTCTCCATGTACGTGCGGAGAAACTGGATTATCCGTTCCAGCGCAGAAAGGACATTTTTTCTCGTGCTCTTCGATTTTATATTCGATGCAGTGCCCTGTTCGTCACGAAGCTGCTGCATGACCTTTGCGAGGTCGGTATCCGGGGTGATGTACACTGAGATGAGTTCAGTTCCCCTTCCTCGCTTACCTGCCAGCTCTTCGAGCATTCGTCTGAATCTGTACAGAGCTTTTGCATTCACCGTCATTCTGATCACAGATAGATTTTGACCGCGAACATTAATAACGTGAGGTAGAATTTTGATGTGGTGTTTGGGATGATGGTCACCCTCTGCATAGGTGGGTCGATCCTCGCGCCCGACGAGCCAAACGTGGATGTGATAAGGAAAGCTGCGAAGACGATACGCACGCTGAAATCTGAAAAACACACGGTGCTGGTCGTCACGGGAGGGGGTGGCATCGCCAGGAGATTCATTAGGGTGGCCAAGGTGTTGGGGGCATCAAGTTTCCATCTTGACAAAATTGGGATAGAGATAACACGACTGAACGCTAGGATGTTGATTTCCGCGCTTGGTGACATAGCTGAACAGGAGCCCATTACCACGATTG
>CAZMCI010000025.1:0-15600 GCA_964564905.1 Hadarchaeota archaeon (SeqCode)
ATATTCATAACTCACCTCCACGGCGATCATTTTCTCGGCTTGGACGGTCTTATCCAGACCATGTCGTTGATGGGTCGCGAGAAAAAACTTGATGTCTACTGTCCGGGCGGGGAAGGCAACAGAATTCGAAATTACCTCGAGATACCTCACTACACGCTCACTTTCGACGTGAACATCCATGAACTTGAAGATGGAGAAGAAGTTCGCCGGAAGGGCTATCGGATTTTAGCTTCAGACGCAGCCCACTCGGTTCGAGCCCTAGCATATGCGCTGATCGAGGATGATCGTCCCGGACGTTTTGATCCGGAGAGAGCTGTGGCTCTTGGAGTCAGACCCGGCCCGGATTTTTCAAGGCTTCAGGCAGGAGAGACCATAACAACAGGAGATGGCAGAAAGGTAAAACCGGAGGACGTGATGGGTCCCCCCCGGCCCGGAAGGAAAGTGGTGTACGTTGGGGATACCAAACCCTCGGAAAAAATAGTGAAACTGGCCAAAAATGCCGATGTGCTCATTCATGAGTGCACACTTTCCGACGAACTCGCAGACAAGGCTGAGGAAAATATGCATTCCACCCCAAGCGGAGCGGCAGATGTCGCAAGACGCGCCGGAGTGGGGAAGCTCGTGCTCTTTCACATAAGCCCGAGATATGAAGATGAGGAAGTGCTTTTGAGACAGGCGAGACGAATATTTCAAAATACAGTGGTATCCCATGATCTGATGACCATAGATATACCTCTAAAAGGATAACCGGGCTCGGCATGAAGGTTAGCTCATCTCCTATCGCATAACCCTCTTTTCGTCATTGCCCATCTCCCTTTGGACTGAAGAGTTTTCTAATTTTCGGTTTAACTCTGAAAATATCCACCGGTTTTTTTGGATCGTCTGGCCTCTTTCAGTTTTCTGAGGTACTGTTTGGTATCCTCTTTCACCCAATCAGATACTTTGGTCTTAACTATGCGCCCGTCGGGTCTCATCGTGACTACCTCTTTGATCCCAGCGTTGATTATCGCCCGTTTGCACCGCTCGCACGGCCTTCCCTCTATGGGTGTACTATCACCAAAGTTCTGTCCGTAAAGATAAAGTGTACCTCCCAACACGCTTGCCCCATGTCTAGCAGCATTTATTATGCTGTTTTCCTCCGCGTGGACGGCATCGCATGCCTCGTATCCAGAATAGTGCGGAAGGTTTAATTCATCTTTCAGGCAACCCACATCCATACAGTTGACGACACCCCTCGCGGGCCCGTTGTACCCGGTAGCAACCACGACATCGTTCTTTACAACTATTGCTCCAAACTGTCGTCGTATACAGGGGGATCTCTGACATACAGATTTTGCTATGCCCAAGTAGTACTCGTCTTTGCTCATCCTGGAATTTTTGCGCATTGTCTCAGTGATGATGTGGTATAGAAGTTCTAAAACATTTCTGGTGAGGTCAGTGATCTTTCGAACTCCGGCCAGAGAGGTACCTGTCGATCGCTTTGGCAGCCTTTTTCCCATCCCCTATTGCGAGTATCACCGTCGCCGATCCTCGGATGATGTCACCTCCGGCAAAAATTCCCTCTTTGCTAGTCGCGCACGTCTCATCATCAACGACAAAATATCCCCGTTTGTCCGTCCGAACATCGGTGGCACTCCTGCTTACGAGGGGGTTTGCTGTAGTTCCGATGGCGTTAATGACCATATCCACCTGCATTATAAAGTTGGAACCCTCGATGGCTATGGGCTTTCTTCTTCCCGATTCATCTGGCTCTCCCAGTTTCATTTTAACACATTCCATCCCTACGACATTTCCTTTGGCATCGCCCAGCACTCTGACGGGGAGCGTGAGAAAATCAAACTGTACTCCCTCTTCCTCCGCTCGGACGATTTCTTCTAATCTGGCTGGTGCTTCTTCCCTCGTCCTCCTGTACACCACGTGCACCTCTCCAGCACCGAGTCGCAGGGCAGTCCTCGCCACATCCATCGCGACGTTTCCCGCACCGATGACGGCTACCTTTTTTCCTATTTTGATAGGGGTATCAAATTCTGGAAATCTGTACGCCGACATGAGATTACAGCGCGTCAGGAATTCGTTGGCGGAATACACATCGTTTAGGTTCTCACCGGGAATGTTCAGGAACTGAGGCGCACCAGCTCCGTTGGCGAGAAACACGGCGTCGAACTCATCTCTCAATTCATCGACGCCCTTGGTGAGTCCAATCACGATATTCGTCTTTATCTCCACACCCAATTTTTTGATCTTTTCCAGCTCGTGTTCCACAATACGCTTCGGAAGCCTGAATTCAGGTATGCCATATGTGAGGACACCGCCTGCTTTATGGAGCGCCTCGAATATGGTCACATCATGACCCATCTTCGCCAGATCGGCTGCACACGTGAGACCAGCTGGACCGGATCCGACCACTGCAACCCGTTTGCCACTCTTTTTCACCCTTTCGTGTTTTTTTTCCACGTTATGTTTCATTGCCCAGTCCGCTACAAAACGTTCCAGGTTCCCTATGGCTATTGGCTTGCCCCGCTTGCTGAGGACACATGCCATCTGGCACTGGCTCTCCTGGGGACAAACCCTGCCACACACGGCGGGAAGACTGTTCGTTTTTAGTATCTCAAGATAAGCCCCGGCAAAATCCTCATCCACTATCTTGCGGATGAAGTCAGGGATACGTACTTCTGCCGGACATCCGTTAACACATGATGGCGGATCGCACTGGAGACACCTCTGAGCCTCGTAGATGGCATCCTCTTTAGAGTATCCGAGTGGAACCTCATCAAAATTCCGGACCCTCTCCTTGACCTCCTGCTCTGGCATGGGGCGCGGTGACCTGCTCATCCTCTCTTTTATGGGTATCATCTCGGCCATCGTTCACGACCTTCTTTTGTGAAGTTCAAACGCAAGCTGCTCCTGTGCTCTATAACGATTTAACCTATTCAGAAATTCGTCCCAGTCCACCAGGTGTCCGTTGAACTCGGGTCCATCGACACAGGTAAACTTGGTCTTGCCGTCCACGGTAACCCTACAGGCGCCACACATCCCCGTTCCATCCACCATTATAGCGTTCAAGCTGACGATGGTCTCCACGTTGTATGGCCTCGTGACATCACAGGCAACTTTCATCATTATGGCTGGACCCACCACCCAAACTTTTTTCACGTCTTCCTCCTCTAAGACTTCCCGCAGAGCCTCCGTCACGAATCCCCTTTTCCCATAGCTTCCATCATCGGTTGTGACCACCACCTTGGCAGAAACACTCCTCATCTCTTCTTCCATGATTACCAAATTTCTAGTCCTCGCGCCGATTATGGAGATGACCCGATTGCCGGCTTTGTCCAGCGCCCGAGCTATTGGATAAATGGAAGCAATGCCCGTGCCGCCCCCTACCACGACCACCGTTCCGTACTTGTCGATTTTCGATGGTCTGCCCAGCGGACCTACAAAGGAGTATAGGGAATCTCCCACCTTCATCGTTGATAGCTCGGCAGTGGTCTTACCGACCACCTGAAAAACCATGCGTACGATCCCCCTCTTTGGATCATGATCAGCTATCGTTATTGGGATCCTCTCCCCCTTCTCTCCAGTCATAAGGATCACGAACTGTCCTGGCTTGGCCTTCTCAGCCGCCAAAGGTGCCTCAACGTCCATCAGAAATATTCCGGGAGCCAGTTCTTCCTTGTAGATTATCCTGTTCGTCGGGATCCCTCCTATCACTAAAATTTTTCAGCTTCTAATACATGTTAGTCTTCGGCTTCCAGCCACGGGCGCTGGATTGCATGACGTCAGGTCAAATTTTTCAGATGACAGGGGTATAACCTGAGAGTGCTTCGCGTATCATTGTTGGTTTTTTTCGCGGTATTCTATCTCTCTGATCGGTCTGCCATCTCGGGTCTTGGGAGCGAGATAATCGATCAGGTAATCCAGGTCCGGCGCTTCGAGCGTTACCGATATCGGTCCGAGCGGTGCTTCCCCGTCAGTGAAGCTGACCCTGCCCACGAACGCCGCCTGTTTGTTGAGCATGAACCGGGTGATATTCTCTCTCCTCTTCGCCAGTAGGACAGAACGAGCTGAATCCAGTATGGCCTGCTGCCGGAACAGTTGATGCAGCCGGGAGAGGGCATTCACATCCGTGGACTCACCGACCAAGTTTTCCCCAACCAGCTCCAGCGAGACAGTGGGGAATATCTTTTTTACCGCGGTTTCGAGTTTTGTTCGATCTTCGGTGGGTTTCATCCCCACTTTTACCCGTAGTTTCAAACGTGCTCACCAACAACCTTTTTGTACACTCCAACCGCCCGCTCACGGAGTTCCTCGAGCGTCCCCTCGTTCACTATTGTAAAGTCCGCACTTTTCATCGCCCCCTCGAGACCCCAGCTTTCCTCCCTCCGATCCTTCATCACGAATTTTTCCATCGTGCTCGCATCGTCTGCACGTCTCCTGGAAGCGATACGAGAATAGCGGATTTTTTCCCCGCACTGTACGGCAATCAGATAAAAATCCCTGTGAAACATCCGACGAAACTCCTTCACCTCCGCTTCGCTTCGGATTCCATCGACCACCACAGCTGGCTTGTCCTTTCCAACTCGTTTGATGAGTGGGATGCAGAGTTTGGCCACGGCTCCCTGCCCCAGACGCTCCCGTAGCTCGCCAGCGACCCTAGCCACGTTTTCCTCTGTAACCTCCTGCCCCCGGCGTTTGACCTCATTCCAGACCAGGTCCCCCATGCGCACGCACGGGACACCCAATTCAGAGATAGTTTTGGCCACCTCTGTTTTCCCGGATCCCTGAGGCCCAACTATGCCGATCACTTTCAGGGCCATCACAATTCGACCACAATTAGAGTGGTAGTATTCGTAACCCCTGGAATGCTGCGTATGTCTCCAAAGATCGATTTGGTCAGCTTTTCCAGCGAGTCGACCTCTATCTGGGCTACTATGTCATACGGACCTGCGACAGCTTCTGCCTTCTTTACACCATCCAGGGCCTTGACTTTTTTAAACACCTCTGCAGTCTTTCCGGGTTCCGAGGATATCAAACTATATGCACTTACCATCTTGGCACCTCCCATACTCCTCTCAGCCGCATCTTTAAAACATTTTTTAAACAGGGACTTATACCTCTGATACGATGGGCGCTCTGAATTATCTCGCATACACCATATTTGCCGTGCTTTTCATATCGATAGGAGTTGCCATGTATGCCGAGTATCAACGAGGATCCGCCGAACAGGAGTTCAGGCTCAAGGCGGAGGAGCTCGCGGAGCAGATCCAAGAGCTGAGGGGTCAGAGTCCTGGAAGTATCTGGTATTTTGACATCTCAGTACCATCGAATTGTGAACTTGGATTTGCTGATAATGCTATCCTCATCTCAATTGGGGAATGGTCTGAAAACATCCAAGTCGGCGTCCGCGTGAACGGAGAAAATTTTACTTCGCAAGACCTGTGCCTCAAACTCACACGAACGGAAGATGGAGTCGATATAACCGTGGTGTGAGGATCGGAGGAGGACTTTATGGACCCCAAAAGCACATCCTCGATCCCCCTGATCGTCCTCTTCGGAGTCATCCTCGCGTTTCTGATGGCCCTTATCTTCATCACCCTCTATACCCGCCAGCTCGAGATTCGAATCGATGAGCAGGCGGAGGCCCTCGCGAACGACCTGGCCCAGACCGCGTTTACCTCCCTCTCCGGAGGACAGCCAATGGTCGAACTTCCACCTGATGTGGGGGGAAGCCCATACGAGATAGAGGTTCAGACGGGCGATGGCAGCAGCGTCTTCGTGGTAAAAATCACCGGGGGACAGATGTCCGGCACCAGTTATAACGCGATAGTGAACGCGGTCGTGGTGATCGACAACGGGGAGTTTCAGCCCGGGGGAACGGTATACTTCAGGGAAAACCACGGGCAGATCATCATGAGTGCGGCACCCATTGAAAACCTCCTCCAGCCAGGGGGAAACATCTACCCCACAGGAGAACCACCGGGCTTTTACTATTTTGCCAAAAAAAATCCAAAGATAGCCACCGCGATCATCGCGGGGTACTTCTTCGCGCTTGAGAACCATCTCGGGTGTTGTGTGAGCGCATATAAATGCGAAGACAACGGGATTCTCGTTCAGATCTCCTCTTCCAACGGTGAAAAACTCTTCGGAGTCAGCGTCGCCGGATATGAGAACAACGAAGATGTGGGACTGGTCGACAATGCCTGGATAGTGAGCGAGGTATCCGAAACAGAAAATCTGACCTCCTCCTCTCCGGTTACAGAAAACGTTGAAAATGCCTATATCACAGGATGGATTTACTCTCCCTCCCAGGTCTTGGAAGACCTGCGGTCCAGAACCTGGAAACGACAATCGGACAACGCGGCGGTTGTGATACCACCGGAGGCCGTCATCAGCGCTTCCGCAGCTACGACAAATGTCTCAACCTACATGACTTGGAGAGTGGAGTGGGAAAAAGACACTCATTATGTCATTTATTACAGGGCAATGCCGTGGTGGGAAAACGACGACACACCCGGATTCGTGTTTCAATCCGAACCAAAGCTCAGGCCAGCGGTGTGAATTTCAACTGTACAGCTGTGCCTCAACCGTCGTACCCACATCAAAGCCTTCCACATCCCCAGGCACGATCACAAATCCGTCTGCTTGGGTCATTGAACTCAGGATGCTGGAGCCGGTCACCCGAATCGGCTCTGCTAGGAGTTTGCCAGAGTCCCCCCATATGCGCACGCGCACGACATCTACCCGGCCCAGACTCGACGGGATCTTGCGCACGAGTTTCACCTTGACCTTCAAAGAATCCCAGTCTGGAGGCAGGTGTTGCATCACCCAGAGCGCTGGCCTGACAAGCATGTCGAACGCCACCAACGAAGCGACTGGGAACCCGGCGAGACAGAATACTGGTTTTCCATTTACAACCCCAAAGGCCGAGGGACCTCCGGGACGCATGGCAACCCCATGAAACATCAAATCTCCTACCTCGGCCACTACCTCTGGAGCAAGATCATGCTCGCCCACCGAGCTCCCCCCCGAAATTATGATCACATCATGCTTCATGGCTCTTTGAATGGTCTGACGCAACGTCTCGGGCTCATCGGATACGATCCCCAACCTCTCCGCTGTTCCTCCACAGCTCGTCACCTTGGCCGCCAAAGAGTAACTGTTAACGTCCATGATCTGAGCCGTGTTCAGCCGTGTTCCAGGGGGTTTCAGTTCGGATCCCGTGGATATGATAGCAACGTTGGGCCTCCGAAAGACCCTAACCCTAAGACGGCTGATGGATGCCAGCATGCCGATGTCCTCAGGCCTGAGCCGACGCCCCTGCCTAAGCACAGTTTCTCCAGCCCGGACATCCTCCCCCTTAGCTGAGATGTTTTTTCCAGGGGTGAGAGATGTCAGTGCCAAAATGTGGTTCTTTACTGGCTTCGCGTATTCTGCCATCAAGACGGCATCGGCTCCTCTTGGTATGGGGGATCCGGTCATCAGCCTGACGGCCTCACCTTTACGAATGCGAAGTTCCGATTTCGACCCGGGCTTCCCCGTGCCCACCACGCGCAACTTTTTTGGGTTTGTCGAGGTCGCTCCAAAGGTGTCGGCGGCTTTGACGGCGTAACCGTCCACCGCTGAGCGGTCGAACGGCGGGATGTCCACCTTCGAAACCACATCTTCAGCCAGTACATGACCGAGAGCACGAGAAAACGGAACGGACTCCTTCTCCAACGCTCTTAGATGGGAAAAGATCGTCCTCAGTGCGTCATCTAAACTAACGCGTTTCGGAAAACCGCACATTCTCACAGCCATTTTACTCACGTGCATGTTTGACGATATGGGCGAGTTCAGGTAAGATAAGCCCGGCTGCTACTTCCACCGCGTTGGGGGCCCCGGGAAGACAGAAAACCGGTTTCCGTTTGATGGTTCCGGCTGAGGCTCTGGTGAGTAGGGCTGGAGTACCCACCTTTTCATACCCCACCCTGCGTAAGGCCTCGCCGAAACCGGGGAGCTCTTTTTCGAACATGGGCTGTACGGTCTCGATTGTTATGTCACGCCTTGTTATCCCGGTGCCCCCGGTGATCACCACGGCATCAATTTTTTCGTCATCGAGAAATCGGTTCAATTCGTTTTGGATCATCTCGGCATCGTCAGGCACTATCCGCCTTGTGACCAGATGGCCGGCTTCACGGCTTCTGGCCTCAAATATCTTTCCAGAAACGTCCTCATCGCGCCCCTCGCTCGCCGCAGCTGCACGTTTGTCACTTACCACGAGCACAGCCACACCCAATCGTTTGGGTGCCTCCCTACGATGTTCCGATATGTTCAACCTTTCACCTTCTTCAAGACACGGATCTCCTCTATGGATGTGGTGGGGTATTGTCCGGCTTTATCCTTTTCCAAAGCCTTGACCATGTCCCATATCGTCAGCAACGCCCCTGCGACCCCAGCAAGCGCTTCCATCTCCACCCCTGTCTTTCCAACGCTTTTGACCTCAACCACCACCCCGATGCCCTCCTTCCTCACTTTGAACTTGACATCTGCACCGGTAATGGAAATCGGGTGGGCGAGGGGGATAAGCTTGGGGGTATCCTTTATCGCCATTATCGCTGCGGTCTGGGCCACGGCAAAAACGTCGCCCTTTGGAATCCTGCCTTTCACCACCTTCTCCAGCGTTTCGCGTTTTAGCCGGATGAACCCACTCGCCCTCGCGACCCTCGAAGTGAGGGGTTTCCGGCCTATATCCACCATTTGGACCATGTGCCCACGCTAAAGCCTCTCGCCGTGCCAATAAAAAATCAGGGGGTTGTTCAGTAGTACATCAGATTCCGCTGATGTTCTTCAATGTGAGTCCAAACGTGCGTCTTTCCGAGTTTAGTACGCCTCACGCGCCCCGCGTTTTCCAGATCTCTCAAGACACGGTTGACTTCCCCAAGTTTCCATCCCAGCACCCTGGCGATATCCCGAGCGCTGAGCAAACTGTGGCGTCTTAGGATAAACTCTATCACTTCGTACCGCAGGTTTGTCTCCCAGTTTTCTTCCTCCTCTTCATCTTCCTCTTCGATGTACATTGGAAGTTCTCTCATATCAACACCTGTATAGGATAACTTCCTTATCGTTCAAAAAACTTATGCCGCGATATCGGCATTTTCATTTGTTTATCTTCACCCGAAGCTTTGTTATATCCTCTTTTATGGATACATCGAATCCCATTTCCGACAGGGTGTCGAAGATCAGCTCCTTGATAAACCTCTTGCTGAGGCTCGAGTTGAGGATCAACGTATATTCACCTTCGGGTCCCTTGCTCATCTTATAAAAATTACATGCCTCAAGTCTCTTCAGATAATCCTCTGGATCGGAAATAACCCTCGACAGCTGTTCAGCGTGAGATTTGGCCACTTTTTTCCCATCTGCATAAAACATCTCTTTTTTGCCGGATGCCTCTATGTGCTTCAAAAAAAGCAGCCAGTGATCTATATCCAGTATTACATGTTCGCCCTTGTCGAGCAAACTAGACCAAATTTTCATGACCTCGAAATCCTTGTCGGATCCCTTGTTCTGCGAGAAGAACTTTAAGGCCGCCCGGACAAGAGCGCTGTAAGATATCCCCATCTCCTTGGACAGTTTTTTCAGGATATTTTCCGTCTCATCATCCAAAGCTATTGTAATTCTGGTGGGGTTGGGCATATCTATAAAACGCTGCTTTTTCGAGTATAAGAACTCTTCCAAGGGTCAGCTCCAACATCCCCACCTATTTCTGGGCTAGACCTCTTCTACTCCCATTCAATGGTGGCCGGAGGCTTGTGGGTTATGTCGTAAACCACGCGATTGACCTCTGGTATCTCGTTCGTCAGCTTGGTGGAGATCCTCTCCAAAAGTGCGTGGGGGAGCTTTGCGTAGCTGGCAGTCATGCCATCCGTGCTCTCAACAGCTCGAATGACAATGGTGTACCCGTACGCCCTTGAATCACCTTTTACACCTGTGGACTTGGTACTCAAAAGCGCGGCGAAATATTGCCAGAGTTTCTTTCCTCCGGACCATCCTTCGAGTTCCTTTCTCACTATCTCATCTGCACGTTTGAGTATCTCCAACTTTTTTTCCGTTACTTCTCCGACTATACGTATCGCGAGCCCCGGCCCGGGAAAAGGCTGTCTTTCCACTATCTTCCTCGGAACCCCGAGGATCCTCGCGACTTTACGCACCTCGTCCTTGTACAGATCCCTAAGCGGCTCCACTACCTTCTTGAATTTGATGTTGAGAGGAAGCCCGCCCACGTTGTGATGGGTCTTTATTTTTTCTGAATGCGCCCTGATCCCTGACTCAATCCTGTCTGGATAAATCGTCCCTTGAATTAAATAATCCGCTTTGATCTTCGCCGCCGTCTTCTCAAACGTTCGTATAAATTCCTCTCCGATTATCCTCCTCTTGCGTTCGGGGTCCGTCACCCCTCTGAGTTTACCGATGAACCGTTTACGCTCGTCCAAGCAGATGAAATTCAAGTTAAATTTTGAAAACGTCTTTTTGATTTCCTCAGGCTCCCCCTTTCTCATAAACCCGTGATCGACGAACACCGCGGTCAGTTTCTTTCCGATGGCTTTTGCTGCCAGCACCGCGGCGGTACTGGAATCAACCCCTCCGCTGAGAGCTATTATACACCTTCCGTCACCCACCTCATCTCTGATCTCCTTCACGCTCCTAGAGACGAAGCTCTCGGGAGTCCACGTGGGCCTACATCTGCATATGTCAAAAACGAAGTTTCTCAGCAACCGCCGCCCCCTGAGGGTGTGGATGACCTCCGGGTGCCACTGAACTCCGTAGATATGTTTTCTTCTGTGCCGAAACGCTGCGATCGGACAATTTTTAGTGCGGGCTAAGATCTCGAAATCAGTTGGTAGACGCAATACCGTATCTCCATGACTCATCCATACTTTTTCAATTTTCCCATGATTTTTCAGTATCCCTACTCTTTTTTCCACCACTGCCTCCGTTACACCGTATTCCATTCTTTTAGCACGCTTTACTTTTCCACCCGAATAGTAGGCGATGAGTTGATGTCCATAACATATCCCCAAAATTGGGATTCCCAGCTCCAAAATTTTCTTATCACATCGGGGGGCGCCTTTTGTATAAATGCTGGAAGGCCCCCCCGTGAGGATTATTCCCTTCACTGAATATTCTCCTGACTCCGCTATTTCTTCCGGTTTGATCTCGGGTTGAACTATTTTGGCGTAGACGTTCTTTTCTCTTATCCGTCTCATTAGGAGATGAGAATACTGACTCCCAAAATCCAATATCAACACGAGATCTTTTTTCATGGTTCATCCCGTATTACAATCACTACAAGCTTTTTCATAAAGATATGGTAAGATCAAGCCGCGCGCGATCATGCTTTCCTCCCGAGGATTAAATTTTCAAAATTTTTGATATCGCTGAAACAGGATATGAATTTTTAATAACTAATTTTATAAAGAGAGGTGAGACGATTAGAAAGAAGCTGAAAGTGGTAACATGACTGAAAGGGTGACAAGAAACTCTTCGTATCTGAATGCGATGTCCACCACTGGAACCAGGACAAGGGTCAAAGATGTCAGCCCGACAAGTGGGATGTGTCCCATCTGTATCAAAGAATGTCCCGTACTTTGTGAGGTAGGCCTATCTGCTTTTCGAGGACGTGAAGTTTTGTATCCTCTCCCTGCACAGTTTGGTAAAAGCACTGCTGCGTCCCTGAAGGATTATGGTCTGGATTGGTCTCATTTCAACATAATTGCTCGCCTCAGAGGAGCAAAAGGAATAGAAGCGAATCCGGATGTCGCAACATTTCCAAATGTGAACATTGAAACCAGGATAGGAGGAATTTCGCTCAAGGTCCCCATAATAAATGGAGCATTCGGTTCGACATTTGTAGCAAGGGACAACTGGGAGGGACTGGCTGTTGGTTCCGCCCTAAGCGGAACAATTCTGGTGATTGGAGAAAACGTGTGCGGGGTTGATAAGGAAGCTGTCATCACAAATAACAAGATAACCAAATCCCCAGATATGGAATACCGCGTGAAGACATTCAGGAATTTCTGGGATGGAAAATACGGCGGAGTGGCCATCCAAACTAACGTTGAGGATCAAAGGCTTGGAGTAGATGTCTATGCCATATCCAAACTGGAAACGGATGTCCTCGAGAGAAAGTGGGGCCAAGGCGCAAAAGCGATAGGCGGTGAGATAAGAATTAGTGATCTCGATAGGGCCATAACACTAAAGAAGAGAGGATATATAGTTATTCCAGATCCGGAAGACAAGACGGTCCAAGAAGCCTTCAAATCCGGAATTATCAAAAGCTTCGAGCGCCACAGCAGGGTTGGCATGCCCGCCGAAAGGGACTTTGTGGAGGATATAGAGTGGCTCAGGGACCAGGGAGCAAAGCACGTGGCACTAAAAACAGGAGCTTACGGGCCAGAAGACGTCGCTTGGACGATGAAAGTGGCATCCGAAGCCAAAGTTGATTATGTGACTTTTGATGGTGCTGGTGGCGGAACCGGAATGAGTCCGGTCCCCATGATGAACGAGATGAGCACCCCGACGATTTATCTCGAAGCTCAAATCCTGAAATGTGTGCAACTGTTGAAAAAGAAAGGAAAACACGTCCCGGATTTGAGTATGGCCGGCGGTTTCGTGAACGAGACCCAGATATTCAAGTCTATTGCGATGAGCAACTTCGGAGACGGTCCCGCGATCAAGGCCATCACGATGGCCAGGGCCCCACTTACAGCCGTGATGAAAGCAACGTATTTCGTGGAACTTGCAAAAGAAAACAAGCTACCCCGGGATTTTGCCAACACCTACGGAGCTGACCCCAAAAAATTCTTCGCCTGCCTGCCCGAACTCAGGGAAATGTACAGGGACAGGGAGCTTCCTCTACCGGCGGTGGGTCTCTACACGTATCTCGTCGACAGGATCGGCGTTGGGTTGAAGCAACTTATGGCCGGATGCAGAAAATGGAAGATCGAGCTGTTGAGCAGGGAAGATCTCATGTCCCTCTCCCAAAGGGCTGAGGAGGTCACAGGGATACCAACGCCAGACCACGCCGCCGACGGTATTCTGGAACAAATCCTATAAATGAGGGATTTTGTTTTTAGGCGCTGAAGACAAACAAATAGCGCGGGACACATGAAACTCGCAGTAGTAGATTACGGGATGGGAAACATAAAAAGCGTCTGCAACGCTTTCGCATACCTGGGGGCGAAACCAGTCGTTGCAGACACTCCATCAAAACTCAATGCGGATAAAATTGTCATCCCCGGCGTTGGGTCATTTGGGGAGGGGGTGAAAAATTTGGCTCCATTTATCCCAAAAATCAGAAACGCAGTGAGCTCCGGAATGCCCGTATTGGGCATATGCCTCGGCCTGCACATGCTTTTAGAGGTTTCCGAAGAATCGCCAGAAGCACGGGGAATGGGCTTAATAAAGGGCGGGGTGAAAAAACTTCAAACCCGTATGAGACTTCCCCACATGGGATGGAACTCCATCCGAATTAAAAAAAAGAGGTGCCCCCTGTTCAGAGGGATAAACGAAGGTCACGTTTATTTTGTTCACACGTATCACCCCGTGCCCAAGGAGGACGTGGTGGCTGCCACAGCGCGTTACGGGTGTGAGGTCAATGCGGCGGTTTGGAAGGACAACCTGTACGGAACTCAGTTCCACCCCGAAAAGAGCGGAAAAATCGGGTTGAGGCTCCTGGAGAACTTTCTGGAGTTGTGAACTTGTTTTCCAAGCGAATAATCCCATGTCTGGACTGCGACCTGGCAGTCCCCCACGGGCGGGTCGTCAAAGGTGTGGAATTCAAACAGATAAAATATGCCGGAATTCCGTGGGAACTGGCCAAAAGATACTACGAGGAGGGAGCCGACGAGATAGTCTTCTTGGATATCACCGCAAGCCACGAGCGGAGGGAAACCATGACGGAGGTCATAAAGAGGGCATCGGAAAACGTCTTCGTGCCGCTCACCGTGGGTGGTGGAATCAGCACGGTGGAGAATGCGAGGAGGGTGTTCAACGCTGGAGCGGACAAAGTGGCGATAAACACCTCTGCGATAAAAAACCCGGAGCTGATAAATGAGCTTGCCAAGCACTTTGGAAGCCAGGCCTGTGTCGTGGCCATCGATGCAAAACGACGGTACCTCACATCGGCAGAAGAAGCCAAGGGAAAAACCGTCGTCAAAACCCCTGAGGGGCCCTGCTGGTACGAATGTTCAATTTACGGGGGGAGGAAATTTACAGGAATTGATGCCGTGAAATGGGCGGAGGAAGTGGAACAGAGGGGGGCAGGTGAAATACTGCTGACGAGCATGGACCGGGATGGAACCACGGAGGGGTATGATATCCCCCTCACCAAAACCATCAGCGAAAAAGTCCACCTGCCTGTGATAGCCTCCGGCGGATGTGGGAGTGTGAAACACATCTCCGAGGTGTTGAAAAAAACGAAAGCCACCGCGGCCCTAGCGGCCAGCGTTTTCCATTACAACGTGTTGAAGATCAGCGATGTCAAACGACATCTGGCAAAGATGAAGATCCCCATAAGACCCTAATTTTTCGCGTGAAACGCTTTGGATACCTCTCTTGCCATTTGCCTGAAGAATTTTTCGGGAACCGGTTTTCCGAGCCCTACCCCGGGACACTCATCGCATACTTCAAAAACAAGAGTTCCGTTGTGTTCCCTCACGGAGAAGGGGTAAATCTTACACATAATTGGACGTATCTTGTATATCCTGCATGCTTTTCCATCCAGAAACACGCACTTTCCACCACGTTTCTTCATCTTGTAGCGGTACACACCGTTGGAGATGGGAGAAGCAAATGACAGCGGATTAAGTCCCGTATAGCTGGAAATTCGTTCTACCTCCGAAGATAGAAGAAGCACGTTTCGTCCGCGATGCGATGTGTCACCACAACACCTTGCGCACCGTTGACATTCATATCGGATGTTTTTTGGCGCGCGGAAATTCATCTTTATCGTGATATAATTGAGCGGGAATACCTTTAACTGTTTTGTTTAAATACACGATAAAACTGGGGGTTATTGCCATCCTTGGCCGATATTCACGCTTTTAAGGTGCCAGTCGAAGTAAAAAGGGTAGGAGAACATGCAGGCGATAGTTTACGTCCGCACGGAACCCGGAAAAGCTCTGAAACTTTTGGAGGAAATCAAAAAAATCCCTGAAGTCAGATTTTGTGCCGCGACCACTGGGAGGTTCGATGTGGTTGTCCGTGTTGAGGTGCAAGACCTCAAAAAACTGGGCGAATCCGTGGTCGACAAAATCCAGGGCATTCCCGGAGTGCGGTATACCGAGACATCCATGATAGTGGCCTGAGACCAAGGGCGAAATCCCGCGAAATTCAGGACCAAGGCGGAAGTTGAATATTTATCTTTCGCGAGCGGGAGAACCCCATCCGGAGAATGAGGTGAGAGTGAACTGAATACTTTAACTCTATCGGCAGGAGGTTCCCCTCACGAAAGCTGGGAAAGCCGCTTTTCCCGTTTATAAGGAACCTCCGCCCAAATACCCGCCGAGTAGGGGGAAGCCACCCCAAATTTACGCCTGCGGGGACCGGGAGCTCCGTAACCAGGTC
>CAZMCI010000026.1:0-14928 GCA_964564905.1 Hadarchaeota archaeon (SeqCode)
AGAAAATTCTCGAAGAAAAAAATCCGTGAAAATGTGGAGGCCGAAGCGCTTGATATAATTCTATGGGAGGCGGTGAACATCCATGGCGCCGATAAGGTCTACGAGATCGATACTACCGGATCAAAACCTGGGTCAGCGGTGAAGCTTTTTTTGAAGGCACTTGCGGGAAAGGTGTCCCTCAAACCGGGGAAGATCAGCTGGCTCTAAGAGGTTTTTTTAGGTGGTTTCGGAGTATAAATTGGTGATTGAATGGGTGGAACGCTGCGAACGACTTTGCTGATGGGTATGCTCACCGCGCTGCTACTCCTGATGGGGTTCATAGCGGGATATCTGACCGGCATTCCCGTCACTTACACCCTGGGGATCTTCCTAGTCCTAGCGATCACGATGAACTTGGGAATTTACTGGTACGCGGATAAATGGGTTTTGAAGATGTACCACGCAAGAATAGTTACAGAGTCCGAGCAACCAAAACTTCATCACATCGTGGAACGTTTGGCCTCCAACGCTCGCTTGCCCAAACCGAAAGTCGCAATACTCCCGACCGAGGTTCCAAATGCGTTTGCTACGGGCCGTTCTCCCTCTCACTCGGTCGTAGCGGTGACCCAAGGGGCTATGAAACTCTTGAGCGATGAAGAACTCGAAGGCGTATTGGGACACGAACTTGCCCACATCAAAAACCGGGACATGCTTGTCAACACGATGGCTGCGATAATCGGTGCTGTGATAACCTATGTTATGTACTTCTCTATCTTCGCAGGTGGACGGAGGGACAGGGATGGGGGTGGATTATTGGCTCTCTTGGGCTTGTTGCTCATCCCGTTCTGTGCGATGCTGGTGAGGCTATCGATATCCAGGGGGAGGGAGTACGGTGCAGATGAAGGCGGAGCCAAGATCTCGCGAAAACCACTTGCGCTGGCAAATGCGCTGAGGAAGCTGCAATCGGTTGCCGAACGCGCACCCATGCGGCAGGGAAACCCATCCACCGCACACATGTTTATAGTGAATCCGTTCCGAGGGGTCAGGCTCTCCGGTCTCTTTTCCACCCATCCACCTACCGACAAAAGGATCGAAAGACTGGAAAAACTGGCGAGAGAGGCAAAGATCTAAAGCTGGACGTTGAGTATACGCAGCGCTATCTCAAAAATCACGATCGCTATGGTGAACCCAAGCACGCTTTTCGGCGAGATTTTAATTCCACTGCCCTCTTCCTTGAAATACCGTATCAGCCCGGCACCCGTAGGGGGCATCTCTTCCCGCCGCCTTCGCACGAAGTCACCAATTTTTACCTCATTTCTCGCCTTCTTAAACTTTTTTCGCAGGAAACGTGTTTCGGGCCCCACTCTCTTGAGATGGGGTATGGATGGTGGGAGTAGCGGTAGAGTTAAACTCTCAAAGACAAATCCATACTTGGGGTAAAGCGTGACGAAATATGTTCCAGATGCCAGCGTCATCATCAATGGTCTTCTGAGACGGATGGCAAAAAGTGAACTTGCCGGGTCTGAGGTGTTGATACCCAATGCCGTGGTTGCCCAGATGGAGTACCAAGCCAAACAGGGGAAGGACTCCGGATTGATCGGGCTCACAGAACTTGGACATCTGCAGAGATCCTCAGAGGAATATGGATTCAAGGTGAGCTTCATCGGAAACCGCCCGAGTGCCGAGGAGTTATCAGGCGCGGACCCCGGTGCCATTGATGCCCAAGTTCGCAAAGCGGCCAGGGCTCAGGGCGCCGTGCTCATCACGAGCGACGCCGTGATGGCCGAGATAGCAAGGATGGAGGGGATCCAAACCAAGTATCTCGAACATTCCAAGGTAGAGGAGAAGCCCAAACTTTTGAAATACTTCGATCAAAACACCATGTCGGTCCACCTCAAAGCGCGGACCCGACCGATGGCCAAGGTCGGCCGTCCCGGGAAATTCAGAATTAAGATCCTAGACGAAAAACCGATCGAGGAGGACGAGCTCCGCGAGATCGCCCACGAAATCCTGGAGTTCGCAAAACGGGACCCTGATGGCTTTGTCGAATTCGAAAGAGAGGGGGCAAGCCTGATCCAGTTCCGGGAATATCGAATAGCAATCGCGCGGCCCCCCTTCAGCGATGGTTTTGAGATCACGGCAGTCAGGCCCGTGGTCTGGGTACAGCTAGAAGATTACAAACTTTCTGACAAACTGAAAGCTCGTCTCCGAGAACGTGCGGAGGGTGTGCTCATCGCTGGACCCCCCGGGGCTGGAAAGACGACTTTCGCACAGGCTTTGGCGGAGTTTTACCGCTCTCAGGGGAAAATAGTGAAAACCATGGAGTCCCCACGCGACCTCCAAGTTGGAGATGAGATAACCCAATATACGGCGCTCGAAGGAGACATGACAAAAACAGCAGACCTGTTACTGCTCGTGCGCCCGGATTACACCATATACGACGAACTGAGAAAAACAAGCGACTTTCAGATATTCGCCGACATGCGACTGGCCGGTGTGGGCATGATCGGAGTGGTGCACTCAACCCGCGCGATAGATGCGGTGCAGAGATTGATCGGGCGGGTGGAACTTGGGATGATCCCGATGATCGTTGATACCGTGATCTTCATAAAAGATGGCGAAATTCGGGAAGTATACTCGCTCAAGACGGTGGTCAGGGTCCCATCCGGCATGTCTGAGGCCGACCTGGCTAGACCTCTCATAGAGGTTCAAAATTTCGAAACAGGCGCTCCACGGTACGAGATATACACATTTGGGGAACAGGTGGTGGTTTCCGACCTGTTGGGGATGCCAGCTAGACCGAGATATCAGCCAAGAAGAAGATGGAGATAAATCTCTATCCAGAGGGCAAAAACTGATTTTGAATCTCAACGATTTCCGCGCTATCATTGGCGTGGGAGTATGCCTCCAGTGGTTCCCTGTTGAGTTCAAAAAACACGGGTCCCCATTTGAAAATGCTCATAATTTTCTCAGCTTGAGATCTTTCTCCCAAGATGAAGAGCGCAGCCGCCAGCGCCTCTGCGGTGCTCAAGATGGTCGGTTTTCCGTAATGGGTTGGATTGGCAGCGACTAGATACGGAAGCGCTCTGGGTTTCAAACCCCTGAGTGAACGCCGGAGTTTTTTGATGTTCTTCCAAGAATAATCTAGAGCAACGATGCCATGGCTTATCGCCGCCTTGAGGTCAGATTTCGAAAGAGCTTTTTCGGCAAACGGGTTCAACACCAATGCACCAGATGGCAACTCACGTAAAGAGCGGACCAGTTCAATATTTCCCGTCCGGTACAGTCGCATAGCCGTACACCGCTTGGGGTCACACTCACCAGCGTGGTAGACAATAAGTCGCATATTTTGCCGCCCTAAAATTCCGTATCAAATCGTACAGCCTGCCACGGGAATTTTTTGACTCCCTTTGGGTTTCTCGAAGGACACGACCGCCTCCGTTCTTTACCGTCCACGAGCGAAAACAACCCGATTTCCAACAAAAAAATCCACCTCCGTGAAATACGGAAAGATATGGTTTTTGGTGGCAATTATATCACCCCGCGTGAATCATCCTCAGCTTTCGCAGGGAACCTCCTGTTTCAGCGACGGGACTTGCGACCACGGCTTGTGCCAGGATGTTGAGTATGGGTCCTGCCTCCACAGGTGTTGGTTCGGGCCGTCTCAGTCCTACCCGAAGGATACGCGTGAATGCTATATAATCCCTATCGAATCCCTCCGGAATGTCCTGTGAGGTTCCCTCTCGGGTTCACCTAGCTCAAAACCGGATCCAATCAGAACCGAAGGCTACTGGTTGCCTCCAACTCCTCCCTTTCGGAAAGGGACTTCGGTAAAGTTAAAAAAATCAAACAGCTATAAAGTTTAAAAACACTATTAAGGTGAGCCAAACGGAATATGAGCTTATCGTAATCGGTGGTGGGGCAGCAGGTCTCACTGCAGGAGTGTACGGAGCTAGAAGCGGTCTAAAAACGTTGGTGCTTGAAAGAGGACCAGCTGGAGGGCTCATCTCGGAAGCCCCATGGATAGAAAATTATCTCGGCATGGGGACGGTAAAAGGAACCGAACTCATAGAAAAGTTCAAGAAACATGCTGAGAGGTATGTCGAAATTAGAGAGTTTGAGCCGGTGAGCGATATCGAGAAAAATGGAAAATTCGTGGTTAAAACCTCAAACAGGGAATACGAAAGCAGCGGAGTGATCCTCGCGACTGGAACTTCCCGAAAAAAACTCAGAGTGAAGGGTGAAACGGAATTCAGCGGTCGTGGAGTCAGCTATTGCGCAGTATGCGATGGGTACTTTTTCAAGGGGAAGAAGGTGGTCGTAGTGGGCGGTGGGAATACCGCCGCTATCGATGCCTTGTTTCTAAAGAACGTTGGCTGTGAGGTTACGATGGTACATCGAAGAGATACCCTCAGGGCCGAGGAAGCATACAAAAAACAGCTCGAGGGAAGGATAAATCTGTATTTGAACTCCACAATCGAGGAGATAGTTGGAGATGAAGTCGTAAAAGGTGTCAGGATTCGAAATACGAAAGATGGCACAGAAAAACTGCTGGAAACCGATGGAGTTTTCATATGTATAGGAGAAGTGCCGAATATCGAACTGGCAAGGAAATTGGGGGTTTCCTTGGACGGAGAGGGTTACATCAAAACCGACAAAAACCAGAGAACGAATGTAGGTGGAGTTTACGCAGCGGGGGACGTCACGGGAGGGGTAAAGCAGATCATAGTAGCATGCGCAGAAGGAGCGACAGCAGCACTATCTGCATTTGAGGATCTGAGAACCCCGTACTGGGCGAAAAAAGTTCGGTGAGGATGCAAAATTTCCACACGCTTTCTGCGTGCTCTGGCCCAAGGCATTATCCTCGTATGAGAGCAGATATATTTTCAATAACTTAAGACATGATCGACTCCCCCACTGCTGCTGAGAGGTTTCAGATTCCCGTGGATGCCAGACATCACCATGTGCACCGAATTTTTAATGATGTCCCCCACATTTCTTGATGGTGGCAGAAAAATGAATGCGAAGAGATTCGTACGGTTTTATGAAAGCAGCTTCGGAAGAAAAATTTTGAGAAAGGAAGCGAACTATCTACGTAAAGAGCTGAAAGGCAGAAAAAAAGTTCTCGACATCGGATGTGGAGCAGGCTTTTTCGAGGCGGCACTCCCTGAATTTGACATCATCGGTCTCGATAGTTCCAAAGAGATGCTGATGGAAGCAAGAAAACGGAGCGACAAAAAGTTCGTGCTTGGAAGCGCGGAGCAGATGAGCTTTCCGGATAAATCGTTCGACGCGGCTTTTGCTGTAACGACATTGGAGTTTCTTGACGATTACAGAAAGGCGGTTAAGGAGATATCCCGAGTTTTGAGATCAAACGGCAAGTTCGTAGCCATGATATTAAACACAAAATCAAAATACTTCAGATCCCGTGCTGAGAGAGCAGATTCGTATTTCAGGCTGGCAAGACACCGGGACGCGAAACAGATAGAACATTATATCTCCAAATTTTTCACCACGAAGAGTGAGTATTTTCTGGGTATTCTGGGAACTAAGGTTTTCGACACTCGGGACAAAAATCTAGCATCGCTGTACGTCATCAAAGGGGAGAACTACAACAAATCTGACACTCGCCACAGCCCGTAATTTAGGAGAATCCCATTTGGTCGAGGTATACCGTCCCACTGAGCGGGGGCGTGTCAAAAACTATATTCACCTGGCTCAGGTTTGAAAAATCGGCAGGTGCGGATTCCCACGGGACCTGTTCAAAATCTGAGAACGGTATCACCACCTGCTCCCAATGGGTTCCCGTAATCGTGACATATTTATAGCTGGCACCTCCCGCAGCGTCCTTCATCTCGATCTTGAACTTCTCACTCCCGGATCCTCCCCTGACCCAAAACATCAGGGAGCTGTAATCACTTAGATCGTATCCACTTTGATCGGGCTTGAAGAAACTCCAGTAACCGCACCACTGATTATCTGGAAACTCATACTGAATTGACAGGGCATGACTTCCTTCGTAAGCATCTGTTGTGAAGTTTATGGTAGGGTCATATGCTCCATCTGAGGACATCGCTCCAGCGCTCCCGCCCAGGTTAGTACCAGCGGTTCCATCGTTGAAATCGTCGTATATTAATTCGGGGGAAATATGATTACCTTCGCCTCCGTGATCGCCCTCACCACCGCCCAACAGAAGGAGATACCCGGCGATGACAGCAATGACGACACCGGCTATTAGCAGAATTGGAATGGTCCCTAGCCCTCTCCCTCTCATTTTTGACCCAGTTAAGATGGCCCAAGTCAATTTATATAGTTATCTGTGTTGGCTCCATGCCTGTCGCTTGAGCCGCTTTATCTTATCTTGCCCCACGACTTTTCTTACCTCTCTCTTTCTTGCTTCGTATACCGACCGGATGCTCATCCCGAAAAAATCCTTTTTGACGCTGGCTAGCTCTTCAGGGGTGAGAGGTCTGACGGAGCTGGGCCGCAGGGGCGTATTTATCTGAACTTCGTCGGGGCTGAACGTCCTCACGATTGATGCGATATCCTTCGACAACTCCTTATTTTCTGGAACGAACATCACCTCTACGGCAAGTTTTCCGTCGAATTCTTCTCTAAATTTTTTCATTCCATCGATTGTGTCTTTAAGATGAACCTCGTGGTGAGGTCGATTTATCAATTTGAACATTTCCTCATTGGGGGCATCCAGTTCTCCTATGACCACATCTGCTTGGGCAAGATCCCTCCTCACATCCTCACGGTTCATCAAGGAAGAATTTGTCAAGACAGCGATCGGGAGATCGGAGATGTCTCGGACGGCTGTAATGGCCTCGCCCAGGTTTAAAGCTAGGGTCGGTTCACCCGTCCCGGAAAATGTTATGACATCCGCCTCAACCAGTTTCATCGCATTTTTGAGTTCTTGGATCATCCGATCTTTGGAGATGAAGACTCTACGTTTGGTTGTCAGCTCTGTGGTCTTGCCCAAGGAACAATAGATGCAGTCAAGCGAACATACCTTCCCTTTCTGGCATATTAAATCTATCCCAAGTGACCTTCCGAGCCGCCAGGATGAGACAGGACCGTAAATTATCTCCATAAATTCACCTTTCCTTCAACTTTTCGAAGTGGTAGCCCGAGTAGATGGCGCCGATAGGGTTGTGAGCGAGCACACGGTCTTTGACGACGAGGGTGGTAGTCGGGGCCTTCGAGTATGCCTGAAATAGTATGTCGTGGCCGAGGCAGAGTCCGAGGATGATGTTGAGCTCCGTCCTCGCTTGGTTCAGGACCATCGCTTGAAGAATGGGATTGCACGCGTGGTCTTCCTTTCCCATGGTGGGGATGGAGAATTGCTCTTTCTCGAATCCTCCGACCTTACACACGACCGAATGCACATCGAATCCTTTAGACTCCAGCAGTTCCTGCAGTTTTTTTGCTTCCTCCGAGAAACCCACGCAGAAAGCGATGCCCAGCTTCTTCCACCCCAGCTTCCGAGCGAGACGAATGAGTTCCTCGACCCGTGTGTACTTCATGTATCCCTCGACTTCGAGCGAACTCGAGGCCCTGTAGAGTTTCAGATTCTTCTCCTTCTGATATTCCCGAAGCGCAGATTCCCTCATGGATTTTCCGACGGGGCACGGATTTCCCTTCGAGCACGATTTTTCCGCACAGAAGGCACAATTCACCATAAGTTTTTTCACTCCCTAGTAAGACAGAACAGTTTCTATTTAGGTCAGATAAATAAAAAGATCGCGGTTTAAAAAAATTAGAGTAGTTTCCTTAGCCGCTGTTCTAGTGCTTGTCGGGGTAAGGCTCCGGTCACTCGATCAACCAATTTGCCATTTTTGAAAAACAACAAAGTTGGGATCGCCATTATGCCATACCTAGCCGCAACCATTTGGTTCCCATCCACGTTTAGCTTGCCAAACACGACTTTTCCCGAGTAATCTTTGGCCAGCTCTTCGATGATGGGTGCGATCATGTGGCAGGGGGGACACCACTGGCCCCAAAAATCGACCACGACGGCAGGGTACTTCTTAATCGTGTCATCAAACGTCTGGTCCGTGACCTCAATGGGTTTGTCGATCGCTTTCTCTCTCCTGAGGTATCTCTGCTCCATCTCCTTCAACTTCTTCATACGTATTTCGTCCAGTTCATCCACGTTTATCATCTCCACTTACAATGTAGCTGCTTTAATTGCTATCTTAAACGTCAAATTAAAAGTTTTGGGAGTAGCTTTTGGCGGTCTTTTTTTTACAAATGAGAGAATAAACACGGGTATCAAACTACCACCCGAACAACACCGCCGCAAGCAGGCCGATGGCTATGGCATAAATCACGTTGAAGATTTTGACTATTAAAGAATCCCGAACCGTGTAGGAAAGCATGGGGAGCAGGCCGTGCCCGTCCTGTGCTATAGAACTTGTCAGAAGCACCGAAAGAGGGATGAGTCCCTCGGCAAATAGGAAAACAAAAGGTAAATGTGGCCCCGATCCTGGGATTATCCCGATTATCGCGGCGGAAATTATCAACACGGGCACGGGCAGGCCTGAGAGGATCGCCCCCAAATCGGTGTAGGCAAGAGCGAGCTGAATCGCCAGCAGCGCAAAAAAGACCCATAGAAAAAGTCTCGGAAGGTGTTGTTTGATAATATGCTCCACCACGTGTTCTCTAAGGAAGTGATGCTTTCTAACTTTTGTATACTCATCTAGATGTTCTTCAATTACACATTTCTTGCATTGCTTTATCCCAAATTTCTTTGCAAAGACATCAGTCAGGAAACCAGTCACGATTCCGAGTATAAAGAGAAGCGCAAACAAACCCAATGCTATCTCTGGAAATTTCGCGAGCATGACGAAAGCTTCATCTCCAGAGGTGGCGATCATGGTGGCCGTTATCGCCCCTAGAGACATGAATCCGTGGACATAAAACGAAACTGAAGCAAATGCGCCCACACATCCCGGCGTCGCACCCAGAAAAGAGGAGATCGCATATTGCCTCCACGTGCCCCGTATCATCCAGCTGCTCATCTTTTTTCTGGTTCTGAGCTCCAAATATTCGATTATCACCATTAAGATGAAAACTATGGCCAAGATTTTGAGGGTCTCCATAAGCACATCTGATATCAACTGCTTCACCCTCCCGTTTGTCTTTTACATTCCGAATCGCTGAAGACTATCTTCCTACACGGGCAGGTCTTTGGATGTCCGTAGGCCTGGCAAATAGCGTTTATGAGGCTCCTCGAAGCGTGATAATCCAGTTTGGAAGCCTCGTCGCAGGCCTCTTGAGCCCCATAGTTGAGGAGATTTGTAAAAAGCACCTCCAATATCCTGTGCTTCCTCAACAGTTTCTGGGCTTCTGCGATGCCTTCTTTCGTCAACTCGACTCCATAATAGCGTCTGTATCGAAGAAGCTTTTTCTTGGAAAGATTTTGAATTACTTCGGTGACTGTGGCTGGCCGAACTCCAAGAGCTCTTGCTATGGCGGTAGTCCTGAGCTTGGTTAACCTCTCATACTGCTCTCTGTATATCAGCTTCAGATATTTAGCTTCGTTTTCAGTCACGTTTATTTCGGCACTCAAAAACATCACACACAAATTTTTAGGATTTTCCTAAAATAAAGTTTGTGATCCTTAATAGGCTCCCTGAAATTCGTATTGCTTAGTCTTTCTTCATGATGTACTTTTCCACGAGTTCTTTAAAGCTCCTGAATGCCTTCCCTTCAGCCACCGCATCCAGCACTTTAGAATCCCTTGCACGAACACCCGCCACAACGTTCACTCCTCGTTCGAAAAGCGGTTCTGGCAACATGCTAGCCGTAGGTCCAGCAACGCTCACGAATCTAGCTTCTTTAGATAGCTTGAGCAGCTTATCAAGCGTTCCATTAACCAAGCTTGCTCCGCTTATAACCACGACATCTGCTTTGGGCAATATCGAATCAACGAGAGTATCGGGCAAAGCGTCGCCTCTAAGCCGAGGGTTGCGCTCAAACACATACACCTCGCGGGTCCTTGTTCCAAACTTCTCAACAAGCGGTCTTATGTAGCCAACTACTGCGACGGTATCGTCCTCCCCTATCTCGATCGCATCTAAAACGTCGATTTCAAACCGCCGTTCTCGACCCTCTAGATCCATCACGTATTGAGAGAGGGCATTTAACGTTGCAACGCCGACAGCCCTTTCGAGCATGTTAAACGATTTTGCCAGTTGGGCGATCTCCAAGGCTTTGGCGCCGTGGAAATGCCGTTCGGGGTTCCCCACCAGATGCCCGACATCCTCCATCGGCGTATGACAGAGCCCAACGTAGCCGTTTTCGATCATGACACCAGTGTAACAGATGCCCACGCATGCCCTCGAAAGTTTCATGTCCCCTATCTGAGTTTTTTGTCCTGCGGTGAGATTCAATAACTCGTCAACGATCAAGTTCGTGCCTCCTGCTGTTTTAAAAATTCTTCTATTTTTTCCACCATCCGCATAAAAGCTCTGGCTGCAGGAGTTTCAGCATGTTCAAGGACGAAAGGTGTTCCCCTGTCCGAATCTTCACATATTCTGGGATCTATCGGAATTTTGCCCAAAAATGGAACCCCCAGCTGTTCTGCTATCTTTTGTCCCCCTCCAGAGCCCAATATATCAAATTCTGCGCCACACTTCGGGCAGACGAATCCACTGTAGTTCTCGATGATCCCGAGCGGCGGTACACGCAGTTCTTTTGTAAACCCGATAGCTCTTTTGACGACGATCTGGGAGACCTCCGAAGGTGCAGTCACGATCACGATTCCACTTATGTTGGGTATAGTTTGTATGATCGTGAGGGGCTCGTCGCTTGATCCCGGGGGCAAATCAATTAGCAAAAAGTCCAAATCTCCCCATTCCACATCAGCTAAAAATTGTATTATCGCCATCGATTTCATAGGCCCGCGCCAGATGACTGGGGTTTCATCATCGGGCAACAGAAAATCCATGGAGATGACCTCGATTCCGAGGGGACCGCTTGCCGGGAGAATACTGGCAAGAGATGATTCTGTGGTCAACCGTTTTCCCCTCACGCCGAGGATTTTTGGGATACTCGGACCAGTAATGTCGGCGTCCAGGACACCCACTTTGTAACCCTTGCGTGCCAAAGCTAGGGCCAAGTTCGCGGCGACGGTGCTTTTGCCGACACCTCCTTTCCCACTCAAAATCGCCAATTTGTGCTTGATCTTGGCCATCCGCGTTTTGATGCGCTTTTTCTGTTCTTGCATTTCCTTCATACGTTCTTCCACTTGCTCCACTCTCCAGAATTCTCGGCGGTTGCGCAAAATAAGTATATGTATAGGCGATTTAACAAATGCCTACATATCAAAGTACTCTTCACCTCTGTTGTCGGACTCGTTGACAAGGCGATTGGGCCCTACATTCCGCTGAGTTCTTCAAGCTTCTTCTTGATCTGGTCCAATTGCTGCTGGAGTGCTGTCGCCTGACCTTCAAGCATTTGTCTTTCTTGCTCCTTCGGAATTTGAGGGGTCTCCGCGCCAGTTGAATAAGGTGATGCTGCATATGGCGATGAGTACATCATGCTCGGCGTTGCTGTGACCAGTGTTGGGTACGGGCTGTAGAGTGGCGCGTAGTATGGCGTATAGGTTGTCCCTATTACAGCTGTTGGGGCCGACGTTGTGTATGTGCTATATCGATCATGAGGTGATTCATAATACGGCGAATTAGACATCCTTGGTGCTCCCGTGAAGGGTGTTATGGGGCCGTACATTCCTGTCCACCACCATCTGGGCAACCATGGGAAACGTGCGCATGTATATGGGTTACTCCACCATCCGAATCCTCTCCCAAAAGCCCAGCCTCGACCCCAGCCGCGGCCTCCGCCCCAACCGAAACCGAAGCCCCAGCTTGGGCCCCAATAGGGATATCCGTACATTTCTTCGTATGGGTATCCGTACATTCTATTTCACCTCCTTTTTGAGCTCTTCAAGCCTCTTCCTGATTTGTTCCAGCTGTTGCTCCGCCATTCTCGCTTGTTCCTCCAACATCTGGATCTCCTGCTCTTTGAGTATCTGGGGCATTTGCGCTGGAGGAAAACCGGCTGGTGATTGGAACATGGGTTGTGTTAGTGGTGTCTGTGATGTTGGAGCTGAACTTTTCGGTGTGAAGTTTGGGCATACAGGAGTACTAGGATTTATAGCAATACCGTATAACGTGCAGAATCCATCCTTGAAATGAACGCAGTTCTCATGAGTGGGGACTGTCGTCTGCGCTGGTACTTGTGAGGGGTAAGGTTGAGAAGCTTGTCCCATCTGCAAGTATTGCGCTGTTGGTGGCAACTCGGTTGGACTTCTGCCCACCCATCCCGGTGAATATCCGAACCTCATCCATCCCGGCATACCTGTGATATAGTACATGTTCCTTCTTCTCCTTCTCCAGCCCCCCTGAGCGTAAGCCATTTTCTCATCTCCTATTTTTAGCATATGCACATAATTGTATTTAAACTTTCCTGACTGAAATCTAGGATGTGAAATAGTATGGGGGCGGTTTCAAAAAATCGTCATGGGTTTGCGCAAGTAGTGATAGCACAAGTTACAGCAACGATACTTGGGACAATTTTTTGGTTGCTTCTTGCTGTGCTCATCCATCCCATCGCCTACGGCCACCTGAGCTGGCTGATCTCAATAGCGATGATTCTATCGACTCTCTGCACGTTCGGGCTGGGGAAGACAATGGTTACCTACCATCCAAAAGAGAAAAACAGCAAACTTTTGGGAGGTTCGGCGGTGATAGTGCTCGCGCTGAGTTTAATTGTTGGAGCTGGGACTTCGCTTGTACTCGATCCATGGGTGGGTCTGCTTATAGTTGGTTTATCCCTTTTCTCGATCACAACTTATGCTGAACTTGCCAAACGACAGTACAAACACTATATGTGGACGTGGATTGGCGTGCGGACTATTTCGCTTTTTCTCCCAATATGGATATACTGCTCATGGGGGCTCGTGGCGGGGATCTTGGCTGGCTTAGCAGCGAGCTATCTTCTTTTTGGACTCAAAGGGCTCAAACACCTGTGTTTCGATGTGAGTCTCCGCGAAGTTTGGAAAAAGATAAAATTCACCGTTAGTACATGGGGAGCAGATGTTGGCAAGGTGGCAATTAATTTTCTGGACAAAGTTCTGATAGGTGTGCTCTTTGGAATGGCTATTCTTGGAACCTATCAGTTTGCTTACCGCATTTTTCTCCTGTTTGCTGTATTGCCCCAGATTTTATTTTTCTATCTATTACCCGAAAAGTCCGCAGGGGAAAAAACAAATAGAATAGAAACATGCGGGATTCTTGCCTCACTTGTACTCGCAGGGGCTGCGTCCCTTTTCGCACTTTTGGTAGTACCTCCTCTCTTTCCAAACTTCGTCGACGGAATACAATCGATTCAGATCATGGGGTTGGCGATAATTCCAGCAACCATCGCGGGGATAAAAACCGCAGATCTCTACGCTCAGGAAAAAGCCCACGTGGTGCTGGGTTCCCACCTCTTCGCATTGGGAGTGGGAATCGTTAGCATAACCTCACTTGGAAAAGCTTTTGGCTTGTTGGGCTTGGCGTCCAGTGTGCTGGCACTGCAGGTTGCTCTGGCAGCCGGGTTGATTTTCTTCCCAAAATTTCGGGGTGAAGCCGGCAGGATAGCCGCAAGCCTAGCAGGTGTCGCTCTCATTACAGCTCTGATGCTAAGTTCTACGAGTGTGCAAAGCTCTCAGATAACAGTCAACGGTGACCGTGTCAAACTCACGGGAGTGGCAATGGATACTACCGTTTCAATAACGGTTATCGAAAACGACACGGAGAAAGCGACCACAGCAGTGAAAGACGCCTTCAACGAGATAATTCGAATCGAGGGGCTCATGTCACCCGAAGAAGAATCGAGTGAAATCTACGTTCTAAACCACAGCGGGACCAGCTGGGTGAACTTATCACCAGAGACCATCTATGTGCTGAAAAAAAGCTTATATTATTCCGAGATATCAGGCGGATGTTTTGACCCGACAGTTAAACCGTTGGTGGACATGTGGATGAAAAAAGTGAAAACTCAAGGGAAAATTCCTGACCCAACTGACCTAAGTGATGAACTCGAACTCGTCGGATGGGAAAACCTAGTGATAGACGAGGAAAATGGACGGGCTAGGTTTCTCAAAGAGGGGATGCAGGTTACCCTCGGAGGCATAGCGAAAGGATATGCCATAGATCGTGCGTGCGAGGTGCTCGAAAAGAGCGGCGTGAAACAGGCGTTAGTTGATGTTGGTGGGGACATAAGGACAATCGGAGCCAAATCCTGGACAGTTGCCATTCAGCATCCTCGACAGGAAAGCGAATGGCTCGGTATAATCGAATTGGAGAATGAGGCAGTGGCTACATCCGGTGACTACAGAAGATTCTTTTTCCTGGGAAGTACAAGAATTCACCATATCATCAATCCGAAAACCGGGTACCCGGCGGAAGCGTGCATGAGTGTTACGGTGGTGACCGAGAACTGTATTGATGCTGATGCGCTAAGCACCACAGTTTTCGTGATGGGGCCTGACGACGGAAAAGAGCTGTTGGATTTTCTAGGGATTAAAGGATTGATCGTCACGTCCGATGGGCAGACGATAACCTCAAATTCATGGGGTTTTTCTTTGAACGGTTCCTAATGTCTTTTTTAGATTTCAAGTAATTCTTTTATTTTATTCCTATTTTCTGAAGAAACAATTCGACATCTATCAATCAGAGATGGATCCTTAACAAGTGCCGATGCATAATCCTCACACCCGCCAAACCCGCATGCACCACAGTTCAATCCCGGGAGCAGTTCTCTGACTTTTTTAATTTTTTCATCTACCCCCACGGCAAACTTTCGTGACGCGATTTCCAACCCAGCGCCAAAAATCAACCCTAGGATGCCAAGCACAATGATTTCTTATATCACAAAATCATCCCGCTAAAACCT
>CAZMCI010000027.1:0-5337 GCA_964564905.1 Hadarchaeota archaeon (SeqCode)
ACGAAGTTCTTCCTGGGTTACCTAACCAAAACCGGAGGCTACGGGTCACCTCTTCGCCTTCTCCTTCCCAGAAGGGAGCTTCCGGCGGCGAAGTTAAAAACATCTTTGTGTATAACTGGATGGTGGTCATGGCGAGAAAAACAAGAAGGGAACTGGAGATTTTTCATTTCTGGACGGGAAAGGAGCAACCACCCATAGATGCTTTTTTGGACGATTTCGAGCGAACCCACCCTGCCATCGGGGTTAGGAGGAACGCGCTGGAGTGGAGCGTGTACTCGATGATGACCAAGGCGAGATTTGCACGGGGCTTCCCTCCGGATGTGATGGTGGATGACATCGGTCAGCGAATGAAGGAGTCAGCAAAAAGAGACCAACTGGCGGACATGACCGACTTGTGGGAAAAAGATGGATTTTCAAGAGCTTTTCCAAAGTGGCTGAAGGACGCCTGCAGTTTGAACGGGAGGGTATACGGGATCCCCTCCAAGTGTTTTACCTTTGTGGTGTGGTACCTCCGCGACGTGTTTGAAAAATACAGGATAAGTCCTCCGTCCACCTGGGATGAGTTCCTGGGTGCGTGCGAAAAACTCAAGAGAAGGGGAATGACGCCGATAGTCGCGAGCGGGTGGGAGGTCTTGCTCTGGTTTGAGAATATCCTAGTGAGAATGGTGGGCCCGCGATTTTACAATCAACTGATGCAGAACAAAAAAAGC
Source organism: Hadarchaeota archaeon (SeqCode) (assembly GCA_964564905.1). GTDB lineage: Archaea > Hadarchaeota > Hadarchaeia > Hadarchaeales > Hadarchaeaceae > B75-G9. Next base: position 711 of record CAZMCI010000027.1, read on the forward strand.
TGGACCGATGGAAAAGTTTTGGATTCGTTTGAGTTGCTCAGGGAGATTTCCGAGAGGTATTTTTTCCCGTACCCATTTGGGTTCAGCTTCAGGGAAGCATGGGCAAAACTGAACAACCGGGAAGCGGCAATGCAGCTCCAGGGCGACTGGGTCAATGGAATATGGCGAAGAGAATACGGATATACGCCCGGTGAGGAATACGATTACTTCTTAGTTCCGGAGATAAGTTCGACGGGGCAGGTCATGGTCATGGGGGGGAATGTCTGGGTGAGTCCCAAGCATTGCGCACATCCCAGGGAGGCCAAGATCTTCATGAAGTACGCTGGCTCACTGAAAGCACATAAGGTTCTCGCCAGAGCCGGAGCGGGCATCGTCGCACGCGAGGATGTTCCGGATGGATATCATGATAAAATTTCAGCCCGGCTAAAGAACGAGCTTCGGAGACACCCCACGGTTCTTCAGATGGGGTCGACCTTCCCGTCGTGGATGGTAAGCGTCCTCGAGCTCCAGCTTATTCAGATAGTATCGGATCCGATGCTCTCAAGATCAAAAGTGAGAAAATTGGTCGGTGAGATAGAAACCGCGGCCAAAAAATCGAACTCTTAAGGGTTTAAGGAAATGTACAGAAGGGCAACCGTTATAGGTATATTTTCCGCCAAGGGCGGCGTCGGCAAGACCACCACGGTCGTCAATCTGGGCATGGCGCTGGCACAAAGATTGAAAAATCGCGTCCTCATTGTTGAGACAAATATCATGGTGTCAAATCTCTGCCTGTATTTTGGGATAACCGAACCGTCTGTTTCCATCCAGGACATACTGACGGGAAAGATTCGGGCCGAAGACGCGGTAATGAAGTATGAAGACAGGCTGGATATCCTTCCGGGAGCGACGGGTTTTGTGAGAGAACCTGGCCCACTGGATCTCAGCAGGTTCATAGATCCTTTGAGGAGGAAATACGACATCATCCTGTTGGATACTGCCCCCGGATTTGGCTGGGATGTATGGGCAGGTCTGAGGGTCTGCGACGAGATAGTAATAGTTTGCCAGCCGGAGATACCCTCTGTGATGGGGGCCCTCCAGACATTTATGATGGCCGAGGAGTGGAAGATCCCGGTTATTGGTGTGGTGGTGAACCGGGTCACAAACAAAAAATACGAACTTCCAATTTCTGATATAAAAAAATCCTTGGGGGACTCCACCATCTCAGTTATACCAGAAGATGAGACCATAAAGGAAAGTGTGGCGAAGGGGATTCCGGTTGTCCTGTCAGCACCCACTTCCTCTTCGGCTGTGGAGTTTGCTCGGTTGGCGAGGGCTATCCTGGCCCGCATCAAGGGTAAAAAGCGTGCCAAGTACGGAGCGAGGCCCAAAAGGTCGAGATGGGTGGCGTAGGTCGGTCTTACCCTTCTTTTAAAGATTACGAAAAAATGCTGAAAACGGGCAATTTTCAGCTCCCTTATAAATCATTTTTTCAGAGTTTGGGCCGGTGGACATGAACAGAAAAGGACTGGCGGCTGAGACCGTTATTTTTGCGGTGCTGGTGCTTCTGTTTGCGGTCATGGGCGCACCGGGGGCCACGGCTAACCCAGCCGCCTTGGTATATGATGATTTCAACGACGGAACATTGGGTACAAATCTCGGCGGTGCAGCTGGAGCGATGTCTTACGATGGCTCGCACGATCCGGGAGTGGATTTCACCACGGACGCCGCGGAGGGCGCATACGCGCTGTCGATCGACTACAATTTTCCGGATGGGCAGTGGTGCGGGTACTGGAGCTTTTTCCATTCAGATGAGAGCGCCTTTGACCTGAGTTCATATACAGATCTTCGGATGCACGTGAAAGGAGCGTCCGGTGGGGAAAAATTTAAGGTGGAGCTGCAGGACACCAATAACAACGGACGCGGCGTGTACGTGACCGTGGTCCCAGGGTTTGAAAGAGGTCTCAGCACCTCTTGGCGGACCCTCGTGATACCGCTGTACAATTTTGGGCCCGTTGTCGATTTGAGCAAGGTAAAGCAGGTGAACATAGTTTTCGATCTTCCTCCAACCGGGGGCACGGTGTACGTGGATGAGATAAAGTTTACGGATTTGAGCCCGCCCGCTTCCAGACCATCCGGTCTCATCTTGGATGATTTCAATGACGGGCGCGGGCCCAACAATCTCGGCGGCGGTTGCGGAACCATGGATCCAGACGCCGGTGATCCAACTGAGACAATCTCCGAGCAGTATGTAACTGATGCTTACGAGGGACTTGGTGCTCTAAAGCTGGATTACGATCGTGGGGCTAGTTCTTGGGTCGGATACTACAGTTTCATGCGCTCAGATGGTGGCGGGTACGATGTAAGTTCATACAACGAGCTCCGAATGGTGCTCAAGGGAACGCTTGGCACGGAGGAATTTAAAATAGAGCTGGAGGACTCATCCGGGGGGGCCAGCTACAAGTCCGTCACGGTTCCGGGGACCAGCTACGAAGAAGTTGTGATACCGTTTTCCGAGTTCCAAAAGGTTCCATGGAAACCAAGTGCGGTGGACATGACGAGGCTAAGACAAGTCAACTTCGTCTTCGACAGATGCCCAAATTCAAGCTCAGTGTACTTTGACCTGGTGAGGTTCACATCTGGAGGGGCAGCGCAGCCTCCAGTAGCTGATATTGCAACGGACCCGAGTCCACCCACAGGAACTGCCCCGCTGACCGTGGAGTTCGATGCATCCGGTTCGTATGATCCGGATGGCACGATAGTCTCGTACTCGTGGGATTTCGGGGATGGAGCCACCGGTTCTGGTGTCACGGTTTCTCACACGTATGCAGCTGGCACATACACAGCCACGCTGACGGTCACAGATACCGATGGTCTCACCGATACCGATACCGTGACGGTAAATGCCAGTGCTGGAGGCACAACGAGTGTGTCAGTCTCACCCCAGTACCAGGAAGTCGTCGGCGATGATGAGTTCACCGTCGAGGTTCAGGTGAATCCAGCCACGGAGATAGCAGGGGCACAGTTCGACCTTCATTTCGATCCAGCACTCATGGGAGTTTTGAGCGTCGTCGAGGGGAACTTGCTTAGCCAAGATGGAGCGGACACGTATTTCGCGGTTCTCAGCGTGGACAACGGGACGGGAATTGTTCGGGCTGCGGGGTCGATAATTACCCCAGGTGAAACCGTTTCGTCTCCAGGGGTCTTTGCCAGGGTCAGGTTCAAGGCGAAGATGGTGGAGGGAACCTCGGAACTGAGGCTTGAAAACGTCGTGGTGGGAGATAGCGGGGGACATGGTGTTCCGATAGTTGTGGAGGACGGAGAGGTGCATGTGATACCATATGAGGATTGGGACGTCAACATGGACAACCGCATGAACGTGTTGGACATGATCGTCATTGGACAGCACTGGGGTGAAACCGGGACGCCCCACTGGATACGTGCAGATGTCAATCGGGATGGTGCGGTCAACGTGTTGGACATGATCTTGGTGGGGCAGCACTGGACAGGGTGAAAGACGGTGAAATTTGGATGGCCGGGTATTCTCGCTGTTCTTGCAGTATTTTTGTTAATCCCCCTCAACGTTGAAGTCGTCTCGGCCCAGACCACAACCGTGGCTGTATCACCGTCGATGAAATTTGTTGAGAACGGACAAGGTTTCAGCGTTGAAATAGTAGTTACTCCCGGTACCTCAATAGCGGGAGCGCAGTTTGACATGAGTTTCGATCCATCTCTTTTGAGGGTCGAGAGCGTGGAGGAGGGAAACTTGTTCACGCAAGGCGGTGCTAGCACCTACTTCCAAAGGGGCACGATCAACAATACAGCTGGGACCGTTACCGGAGTAGCCAGTGTAATCTTGGGGCCGAACAAGGTGACATCTCCTGGAACTCTCGCGATAGTGCATTTCACAGCTAAGAACGCTCAGGGTACCTCCTCACTTACGTTGTCAAACGTCATAGTAGGCGACGAAAATGGAGTAGCGGTTCCGACATCGGTAACCGGTGGAAGTGTTCAAGTCACACTTTCAGGTGAAAATAGTGGTGACACAAACGGGGACGAGAATCAAGGTGGTGACGGGAGGGAGTTGATATACGACGATTTCAACGACGGGGAGTTGGGCACAAATTTGGGGGGACTGGCAGGCCCGATGTCGCCTGCACCGTCCTACGATCCGGTGGTTGATTTCACTTCAGCGGCGGCAGAGGGTGCGTATGCGCTATCTCTCACGTACAATCTCCCACCTGGACAGTGGTGTGGGTACTGGAGCTTTGCGAATGACGCGGATCCGAATGATGTTGTGAACGAAACTATAGATGTTAGCAGTTACACAACTCTCAAGTTCTATCTGAAAGGTGCCTCCGGGGGCGAAAAATTCAAGATAGAGATTACTGACAGCATATTTGACCCAAGTTCTCAGGAATCTTATCTAGCAACTCAAAATCACAAGGCGCAGGTCTACGTCCAAGCTACAGCTTCCTGGCAGGAGGTAGAAATTCCACTCACTGACTTCACCGTCCATACAGATTTAGATTTGAGTGATTTGAGACAAATCAACATCGTCTTTGACAAGACCCCGCGAAGCGGCACAGTTTACATAGACAAAATAAGATTTACGGGTAGGGCCTCAGGTGGTGAGGAGAACAACCAG
>CAZMCI010000027.1:5437-14803 GCA_964564905.1 Hadarchaeota archaeon (SeqCode)
GGTGGTGAGGAGAACAACCAGAACATACTTCCAGTAGCGTACATAGACTTTATTGAGCACCCACCCACTGTATATGAAGACACAAGGGTGGTGTTTTCGGGGCATGGATTAGATCCCGACGGCACGATAACTGGATATTTATGGACATCCAGCATAGACGGTCCTCTGTCAACACTCTCGACCTTTGACACGGTTGAAGAGAACATCTTGCTTTCCCCAGGCATTCACCAGATACGTTTCAAAGTGAGGGACAACAGCGGTGCGTGGTCAGATGAAGCGACAGCTCAGCTTGTTGTCACAAGTCTCGTGGCAGGTGGTTCTATATCCGGTTCGGAACAGGCTTCAGAAGCTTCGAGTGAGGGCTCTAATGAGGATTTGGTGATTTTGCTTGGTCTGGAAGCGGCTGCAGCGGCTGCGTTGATATCCTTCATCGTAGTGAAAAAATTCGGGTACCTCAAACCCGCCATGGACTATATTTGTGCGACGGAAAAACTGACTGAGGTTCCAAAACCTTCCATGCAGATATCTGAAACCGTAGGATGTATTGGATCCACAAGACCAGATGGTCAATCCCTCCCCAAAATAAAAGAGCCAGCTCCCGGGGAGCCCGTATCCCCACGGATCTCTCTTCACGATTTGAGTAGGGAAGTGTACTCTTCCAAAGTCCCTAGGTACGGATCCAAGGAGCACGTGCCTGAGATCCCCAAAGAAAAGTGGACCGAGCTTCGGGCGAGGCTGAGACGGCTAATGAACTCGAGCAAAAAGCTCATGTGAACAGATGGATTAGGATTTTAATTTAATTTTTCCCGCCATTCCGTAATCACAGTTTTGAATGCTTCAACTGGTCTAAGTTTCAGTTTTTGGTTAAGTTCTATAATGAGCCTTTCGGCCAGAGAAGTCCCTAACTGCCATAAATCAGCGTAAAGCAGAGCAACCGGCACGACACCATTGTTGCTCACACGTTTAATATCTGGATCTTTTTTCAGTACCACAATATTTTTACCGGGGACGGTTTTTTCAGCAAATTTACGTTTCACGTCATCCGGATCAGCATAGACGAATACTTCATCATAGGCAATTGCCGGTTCGCCAAATTTTTTACGGTAGCCTGAATATGCGGTAAAAATCGCGTCATTCGGCATGTCTTCCTCGATTTCTTCGATGGGATTCGGTGAGTACGTTGAGTACACCACATCGGCGGCCAGATTTCGGGTACTGGCCCAGTAGAGCAATATTTTTTGCGGGTTAACGACTCTGAACGCCAACGGCTTTTTTTCTATGGCACGGAACTGAGAGAGCTTTTTTACCACCTGATTTGCCGTGTCGAGGGAGACATTGCATGTCTGTGCCAGTGATTTCTGGGTCATGAAAAACTCGTTTTTTTCATAAACCCTGTACAGAATCTCGCGAATTACAAAATCTTTTTTCTTCATAGAAGTCACTCATTCCGGAGGTCTAAAAGGATGTGTATTTAGATATTTCGGAAAACATTTAAACCGAGGGATTTTCTGGGTTATTATCATTTTTAACTTCTGCGAAAGCTTCCCTTTTTCCTGAGAGCAGATATCCAAACTGGCCCGAATCCTTCAGAAGAAATACTCCTGCTGATGGTAAGTTTCGGTGGTTCAGGTTCTTACGATCTTGGCGGCGATAACTTAGCATATACTTGGCACTTGGGTCAGCCAGCGGTGAAAAAGGTCTTGCACGTTTTTACTAAATTCAGGGGTTTACACGGTCACTCTTACCGTGACCGATGATGAGAGGAATTCAGCCGGTGCTGACGCGGAAGTCCGAGTACTACAAGAAAACTTGGTAACGGGGATACATATTTACTTGAATAATCAACTTGTTTTTCAAGGGGACGAACTCACAGGAGAGGTAAAAGTAGATCTGGCTGCTGAAATAGCAGGGATCAGATTTGATCTGTGTTTTGATCCCTTGTTGATTACGGTCATAAATGTCGATGGGGGGGATTTTCTAAACCAAGATAGTGCAGAAACAGTCTTCTTCTCGGATAGCATAGACAGCGAAAACGGGCTTCTCATCGGAGTGGTAGGAACGATAGTTGGGGGAGAGTGTTTCGTCCTCAGGAACTCACGTGCTAGGAACCTTGAAGACGGTTCTCCACTTACCCCCTCAATGTTGTGTCGACAACGAAAAACGCGCCCCCTTGGTTTCGATATTCTTGGGTTCCGGGGGGCTGTGGTGACCATCTACCCGGACTGGGATGTGAACATAGATGGATGCGTGAATGTGCTCGACATGATCCTGGTGGGCAATCAGTGGGGTGAAACAGGGGACCCGCATTGGGCACGTGCAGACGTGAACAGGGATGGGGAAGTTAACGTGCTTGACATGATTCTAATAGGAATGCATTGGACGGGGTAAAAATCATAGTTCGGTGTGTATACCTATTTTTTTGCTTTTTTTGTTTCAGGGACGTAGCTCCCATTTTCCGGGTTTGCGGGTTAACATGTACACCGTTATGATGCCAAGAAGTATCAGAACCACCCCACCGATTATGAGAATTGTAGGTGAAGCTCCACCTCCTCCTGGGGGGATGTTGTCTGAGGGAGCTTCAGAGATCGTCACGGTTCCGGTCTGTATCGTTGTTGGTACTGCCACACCGTTTTCGTCCACGATTTTAACGTTTTCAAGGGTAAGCGTGGAACTCCCCTCGGTTGACTTCGCGCACATGTAAATGATCGCAAGTGTCCCAGAGGATGAGACCGTGTTCGGCCCTAAGATAACCCCAGCGACTCCCGCGATTCTGCCCGTTTCGTTGTTTATTGTGGGGTCTTTAAAGTAGGTATTTGCCCCTCCTTGGCTGAAAAGACCCCCCTCACTGACACTTACGACCCTCATCAAAGAAGGGTCGAATATTAAATCGAACTGTGCTCCAGCTATCGGTGTTCCGGGGTCCACAACAACTGAGACTATGAAATTCTGCTGGACCGAAACGGATTGGTTTTCCGGGTATATCCGGATCGTCGTGGTTTGGGCCGAAACCGGCACGATATGGGAAAATAACAAAAACACGGCCGTTATGGATGATATAGCGAAGTTCAGCAACACTTTTCTATTTTTCATGTGCTCACTCCACCCAATGCTGTGCAACCAAAACCATATCACTGACATCGATAACTCCGTCTCTGTTGACATCCGCCCTTGTCCAGTGAGCTGCACCCGTTTCTCCCCAATGCTGCGATATTGGGACGAAATCTAAAATGTTAATGTGGTCGTCGCCGTTGACATCCCAATCCGGATAAATAGTTACCGTGACCTCTCTATCCTCCGTTTTAAAGTCGAGGGCTGCCCCCTGCGGGTCGCCGACCTGCACGTTGGTGAGTTGTAGCGGCGAGGTTCCGCCAACGTTATCCGAGCGCATTTGGATGGTGGCAAACGTGCCGGTGGTCGAAACGCTACCCGTACCCGTGATCGAGCAGTAAATCCTTATCGTGCCAGCGTCTAGATCTTGCCACCAGAATTCTGTCGCCCCCCCACGCCTCAAGAAATCCCCCTCCTCGATTCCATTTTCCACCACGCTTACGATGGACGGGTCAAAATGCAAATCGAGCTGTACACCTGCTACCTCCGTGGCTGGGTTTATCTCTATTTCCACAGTAAATGTTTCCTCGTTTGCCACGTTTTCGGAGGATGGGATTATCGAAACTGAAGTGGTTTCGCTTGCGAATTTTATCAAGTCAATAAATACGGTCCCAGAGCGGGGCACTTGGTCAAAAACTATATTCAACTGTTTAAGTTTTGTGAGGTCAACCTCGCTTGCTCCGCTTGTGAAGTCCGTCAGAGGAATGGAGAGCTTTTTCCACTCCGTCGTCAAGCCCTCTGAAAATCCTGCGATGGAAGTTATGGAGATGGCTTTTTTGTGGTCGTATGTTTCGAGGTTCTCGGCGTTGAAGTACTCGTCAGATACTTCTACCTTGAACTTCTCTCCGCCAGCTGCACCTCTGACCCACATCTCCAGCACGTGGTATTCGCTGACGTCATATCCGCTTTTGTCCGCCTTGAAAAAGCTGTAATACCCGGACCACGAGCCTGACGGGAAATCATAATTCTCCAAGCACAGGGCATAACTCCCCTCATAAGTGTTGTCGGATACGAACTTCACGACGGGATCATAGTACCCCCCGTCGGACATGGGACCTGCCACCCCTCCCAGGTTGGTGCCGATGGTACCATCGTTGAAGTCGTCGTATACCAGTGTTGAGGCGTTGATACCCCCTGCCGGACCAAGGTGCAAAAATAAAGCTATAAACCCCAAGAGCAAGAGTTCCCTTTTCATCGTTCTTATTTAAAAATTCAGAGACATTTAACTCTACCGGCGGGAAGTCTTCCTCTGAAAGTCGGGGGACGAAAGCCGCTTTTCCCGTTTGTAGGGAACCCTCGCTCAAGTGCCTGCTGGGAGGGGCCCCCCGAATTTACTCCTGTGGAAAACCGATGATCTGCACGGCGCAAGTAGGCTGGACATCGAGACCTCCGTAATCGCCTGAAGAGAAGGGGGATTGAGTCCGGTGGGCGGAAGCAGAACCCCGGAGTACTTGAAGGGAAAAAGCTTCCGCGAAACGCTCTCCGAGCGGAGGCGGTGAGGACGTAACACGAAGGAAAAGCGGAAGCCTCTTGCGCGCGCGAGGGGAGGAGGTCACTTTTTTCAACTAGCAGAGGAATTATTTGGGAGGGCACGAAAGAGATTGAGCGGTGCGTGGATGTCTTGCCGCACGTTAAGTGCAAAGTTTCACATTTCAAAGAAGCTGGCGGAGGTTTTCCTGTTCCTGGCATGTTTGGTCTCCTGTTTGGTCTGGTTTGCCCAACCCGTGGCACCGGCGTCGGACATTGCGACCCTTGAGCCATGCATGGAGCTGAGGACGGTGAACGGGGTTGATGTTCCGTTTCAGAATGGGGTCCCGTATCCATCGTTCGAGGTTCAGAAAACGAGGACGGTCAAAGATCTCGGGGGCACGTGGAAGTTCAAATCGCTTCCCTCCACCGACTCCGAGATAAACAAGAGTCTGAGCGCAAGAGACAGCGCAGCTCTCCCACTGCTCGAAGCCGATGGTTATCATGCCAAGGATTTCGACGACGGGTCATGGGAGGAGGTGGAGCTCCCTCGATGCGAGAACCCAATCGGCCAGCCGGTGGATGAGAACGTGTACTGGTATAGGCGCACCATTTCCGGGATCTCCGACATGAAGGGAAAGTATGTCAAGCTGGTCCTGCTGGGGGCCAACTATGTCACTGATGTATGGGTGAACGGGGAGTACGTCGGATGGCACGAAGGGGGTTTCACGAGCTTTTTGTTCGACATCTCGAATCTCTTGAATTACGACGATTCCGATGTTATCGCGATAAGGGTTCACAACATCCCATGGGACTCCCGCTCGAACCAGATGGACATAATGCCCTACCAGACGTGTGACTTTCGGAACTACGGCGGTATATACAGAGACATATACCTTGAGGCCGTGGAGAACCTGAACATAGCCAGAGTGGACGTTAAGCCCTCCATTCGGGTTGAGGGTGGAGAACCCGTGGAGGATGCTGGGCACATCGATGTGACGGTGGTCGTCCACAATCACGGGTCAGATACGAGGGATGCCACAGTTTCCCTCTCGGTGTACGGTACTCGGGTGGACGAGAACAACCTCCTGGATCCGGCGCCCGAGGCGATAATGAACCGTGACGCCCCGGTCCAGACCACGGGGACGCTAGTCAAAAGCACAGCCGTCTCGGCCGGGGATGTGGCAGCTCTGAGTTTCTCCATAGACCTTTCCGGCATCAGGCTCTGGACCCCCGAGGATCCCTCCCTGTACGTGGTGGAGGCCACGCTGAACGACGGTGGGGATGTATTCTGCACACAGTTCGGGATCAGGGAGATAGCGGTCGACGGGAGTTATCCTCGGCTCCTCCTCAATCGCGTTCCGACGTTTCTGGCGGGAGCGGCCAGGCACGAGAGCATGCCGGATGTCTTCAGAAAATTTACGCGAGACCAGATGGAGAACCTGGAACGCGACTTCCGTCTTCTCAAGGAGGCCAACGTGAACTTCATCAGAACCGCTCACTACCCCAATCATCCGTTTCTCTACGTGCTCGCGGATCGGATGGGTTTCATGGTGTGGGAGGAGATGGCCGCCACTTGGTTCATCGACTCCGCTTTCGAGGTACACGCGGAGCGGGGGACCGCCAGGCAGATGTGGCTCGAGATGATCTACCGGGATTACAACCGTCCGTCGATCATAATCTGGAGCACGACGAACGAGGCCGACATACATCAGCCGGAACCGGCTCCGGGCATCAGCCACAGGTACAGGTTCAACGAGGAGATGAAGGAACTCGCGGAGCGCGTGGATGGCACAAGACTTGTCACTCAGGCGACCTTCTGGAACGTGGATCCCACGTGGGAGGTCGATGACGTGCTGGGGATAAATGAGTACCAGGGGGTGTTTTACTATCCCTGGGCCCCGACGATTGGGGACTACTATTATCCAACCAGGGCGGCACTGAAACGCTCACACGAGGCGCAGCCGAGGAAGCCCATCATAGCCTCTGAGATGGGTATGTGGTCGACGGAGCTGATGCTGTGGACCTCGGAGCAGAGCAGGTGTTTCGTGGATACCTTCAGGGCCCTGGACGAAAAGCCGTACGTGGCGGGGACGACTTGGTGGTGCATGTTCGACTGGTGGCAGGCGCCCGGGACGGCCCAGACCATGGGCGCGATAACGTGGGACCGAAGCTTCAAGAAGGACGTGTACTACCGGATCCAGGAGGCGTATGAGAACAGCTGGACCCGTCCGTGGGTGAAGATACTCTCCCCGTCGGATGGAGACCTTCTGGAGGGTCTTGTGGAGATAAGGGCCCTTGCCGAGGATTTCAGGGGGGAGCGGCCCGGGGTGGAATCGGTCGAGTTCAGCATCGACGGCGGGCCGTACCAAACCCTGACCCCTGGGGAGGAGAACGTGTGGAGCTGTCAGTGGGATTCCTCCAGCGTCCCGGACGGTGAGCACGAGCTCGCAGTGAGGGTGGTGGATCACGACGGGCAGACGAAGTTGCATTCCATATCCCTGGTCACCACGAACAGTTTTGCATGGCACCAGACCGACTGGAGTGGGGGGCAGGTGCCGGGAAGGTACGAGGCGGACGACAACACCGTGGGCTTGTGGCGTTTCGAGCGGCTCAGGCATGATGTGGTGGAGGATAACTCGGGGGCTGGCCACCACGGAATAGCGACCGGTGTGGAGCTCGTCGAGGGAAAGTTCGGTCTGGGGTTAAAACTCGAGAACTCGGAGATGGATACGGGCGCCGCTCCCTCAGTCAAGATCCCGTACGACGAGGATCTGAATTTCGTCTCCGGGGATTTCACCGTACAGCTCTGGGTGAAACCGGACATCGACTATCCGGCAAGGGACAATCTCGCGTCCGCAAAGGGCTGGAGGCTTTTCGTTCGTCAGGACAACAGGGTCAATGGCGACTGGTGGGACGGGTGCTGGTGGATCGGGTACGATGAGTGGTGGGACGAGCTGTCTTTCGTCGTGAGGAACGCTGAGGGAGGGGAGAACAAGGTCGCCTACAGATTTTCCCTGGAGGCGGGGAGGTGGTACAACATTACCGGTGTGAAGGATGGCCCCGTGTTGAAGCTGTATGTGGATGGTGTGCTCAGGGCCACAGGAGATTCGCCCTCGGATTACCAGCCCTCCGGCGACCTCTACATCGGCTACCACCGAAACAACCCCTCGGACCCGATTTTTCTGACCTTCAACGGGGTAATAGACGAGGTGCGGATCAGAAGGGGGGCGCTCAGCGATGAGGAGGTGGCAGCGGGTGGCACGTGGGCTCAGGTCGGCAGCTGGGATGACCAGTACGATAACTACTCGTGGGGAGAAAACATAGATACGAGCACATTTGGAGTCGTGAAGCTGTCCAAAATAGGGAACCGCCCCCCCACAGCGGACTTCACGTACTCACCTCGGCTGCCAACCGTCGAGGACAACAACAACGCGGTGCAGTTTACGGACCTCTCCACGGATCCCGACGGAACCGTAACGAGCTGGCTGTGGGATTTTGGAGACGGATCGACTTCCACGGAGCGGAACCCGGTTCACGTTTACGAGCGTGATGGGATATACGACGTCACGCTCACGGTGACCGATGATAGCGGGGCGACCGATGGGATGTCCGATGTGCTCACGGTTTACTGGAGGACGCAGACGTTTCAGGATTTTGAGGAGAACAACGGCACTCCGGACATCTATTACTACGACGCGTGGAGCGCTAGTCCTGAGTTTGAAGTATCCGAGGTGTACGAAGGGAGCAGATCCGTGAAGATGCACGCACACGGAGGAGCTGGCGGAAGTCACGGCGGCACGATAGGGATCACGGTCGCAGATCCATCCGCGCAGATCAATCTCCAGAACGCGGACTCCCTCTTCATGTGGGTGATGGATACCCAGGGGAACAACACCCTAGAACTGAGGCTCAGGGACACCACAGGGGTATTCGGCCCGTGCTGGTGGTCAAATGACCATCCCGCCCTCGGTGCGAGCGGCATCGCGGTGAAGGACGAGTGGACGCTGATGGCATGGGATCTAAGCCGGTACACGGGGACGGACAAGAGCAGGATAGTGGGGATCGAGCTGTATGAGTGGTGGGACGGAGACTATTACTTTGACGACATCCGGGTGGGTATAGGTAGCGGATTCACCGTGACGTCGGATGAACAACTGGGGAGGTTTCAAGACGGGGGAAGCGCCGATATCGAGGTGGACGTGGAGGGAGTGGGGGTATACGATGAGGAAATCGAGCTGAGCTGTGTCGACCTTCCAGAGGGGGTGACGGCGGACTTTTCCGTGGTGAGCGGAAAGCCGGGTTTCAGCTCCACCATGCATCTGGAGGTCTCACCGGATACGGCACCGGGCGTCTACCCGCTCCGTATATTCGGGATCGGTGCCGACGGAAAAGTCAGGTACTGCACTTATACGCTGGTGGTTGGGGAGAAACCTTTTCAGGATTTTGAGGAGTCGAACGGCACACCGGAAAATTACACGTACGAGGTGTACTACACCACGAGGGAGTTTGAGCATGTCACGGTTCACGGTGGGACCAGATCTCTGGAGGTGCAGACCCGGGCCGCCGCCGATGGGGGCTGGGGCCAGCATGGAGGGACTTTTGGAGTATATGCTGCCTCCCCAACCGGATACCTGAACCTGGAAAATGCAGCCACAGTAATTCTGTGGATCTACGACACCCAGGGAAACAACACGGTCGAGCTGACGGTCAGGGACGCGGAGAATCGTTCATTCAACTACGGGTACTCTCCCAACAAGTCGGTCAAGGGAAGGTGGACCATGCTGATGT
>CAZMCI010000028.1:0-12756 GCA_964564905.1 Hadarchaeota archaeon (SeqCode)
AGGCGCCTTACGCGCCGGCCATCTTTTTGCCCACGCCCTACGCGGAGAAAGAAACGGAATTCACGATCCAGGTCGGATGCGACCCCCATGTGGAAACAGCACTTGAGCTTATGAAGGTAGCCAAGGCCAAAATTACGAGAGGCAGGAAAAAAATTCTCATCACGAGGCGACCCTACAGTTCGTTCAATTATCCCGTGAGAAGGGAGGTGGCCGGAGCAGCCCCCTTCATCATAGCCGCGGGGTTGACCGGCTCTAGACTCAGGCTCAGGGGACCCAGAGACATCTCCAAAAGAGACAGGGCATTTATAAAAGCGCTCAGGTTGTTTGGAGTGGAAGTTCATCGGACCGGAAAGTGGGTGGAGATCGAGGGAAAACGCGAGCTCCGAGCCGCAAAACTTGACCTCTCATGGGCACCCGAGCTTTTACCCCTGATGGCGGTTCTGGCATGCGGTGGCAGGGGGAAGACGATCATCAGGAACGCGGAAAGGGCCAAACAAATGAAATCCGACCGCATCTCGGCCATCTCCACCGAGCTACGTCGGATGGGTGCAAAAGTGCTCGAACAGGAAGACGGGCTGATCATCCAGGGACCTGCGAGGCTCAGGGGTTGTAAGGTCGACGGACACGGGGATCATCTCATCGCTGCCGCACTGGCTGTGGCAGGTCTCGCGGCTGAGGGAAAAACTGTGATCAAAAACGGAGGAGATGTGCTAGGAACCTCGTACTCCCGCTTTCTGTCAACTTTCCAGCACATCGGAGCGGACATGAGCTACAGCGCATAACAACATAAAATTTAACTTTCACATTCTCGTCTCTAGTATGGTGTGGTGGGTTGAGGGGGCAGCTGAGCATCGAGTTCATGATCGTGCTAACCGGCATGCTCCTAATCCTAGCCACGATCACGATGCCGCTTTCCGACCAAGCGCGCGCCGACGCCGAGAAAATAACCAAGCTTGCGGACGCTCGTGAGGCCGCTGGCGCGCTAGCAAACGCGATAAACTCGGTCTATGCGGCGGGTGTAGGGTCAACACAAACGGTCGATTACTGGCTTCCCAAGGGTACTGTTTCGGTTTCTTTCGTTGACGGAGCAGAAAACCGGTTGGATGTTAAAATAGAACTGGACCTCGAAAACGATAACGCGGTACAAGTGAGCACAATTTTGCCGAACACAGCCTATGAGAACTCCGTGGTGCTCCGAGGTCACATCATAATAAGATCCAATTACCGGGTTTTTCACCGCACAACGGTGCGTCACATTTATGAATCGGGTGTCTCTCAACCGAGGCGCATTCTTGTTGTAGATAGTATTCCATTCCTCACTTACGTCGTCTACAGCGACGAAGGCATGGGGCACTGGGTGCAGGGCACTTCTGCTGTATATACTTGGGATGGCAGCGACTGGGGAGGCCCAGCTGCAGATTATAACGGCGATTATACGGGCGAAAGCCCACCCGAGGGAAATAAGTGCTGGAAAACTGCAAGCGGAGCCGATTGGGACGGAAACACAAATTACGCGGGCTGGGGATATTACAACCCTGAAGACCTCTCTGCCTATGCTGGCGGTGATCTTATATTCTGGGTTAAGACCCCGGCGGACCTGAAGGTGGAAATAAATGATGGGAGCAATCACACCAAGTACATCAGCGCCTATGGTTGGGATGGAACCAACACTTGGCAGGACATAACAATCCCACTGGATGATTTTGGAGCAGATCTTTCGGCTATCGAATATCCGTTCATGATCACAATTGAGGCGGGCGACAGCACGTTCTATACCGACTCCGTGAGGTGGGTGGTTCAGTCACCGTGAGGGAGGGTTTTAGTTGGGATACCTAATAACAGTTTTCACATCAACGATTCAAAAAAAGCCCTGCGTGCGAGGACAATCAGCTATCGAATACTTGCTGGTCTTCTCCACCATGCTCGTATTATTTGCAACGGTTACCCTCGGGCAGATGATAAATCCTGGACAGGAGGCCGCTAGGGACGCCCTCTATCTTTCCCAAGCTAGGTCGGCTGTCGATGCCATCTCTGGCGCTATTGATACTGTTTATGCGAACGGCCCGGGGGCGGTGAAGAGCGTCAGTTTCCAGATTGACCGGAGCTGGAGCCTGCAGCTCGACAACGTAGAAAATAAACTCAGGATACAGATCCAAACCTCTCAGGGAAACGAAAACGTGGAAGAAAATTTATGGTACGAAATCGATAATTACCACTCGCTTTTGAACATCTCCTCCGGTACCTACACTGTGATCGTGGAGTGGTCAGAAGACAGTGGCATATTGGAAAACATTGACAGCAGCGCCCTCACCAACAAGAAAATTTATATCTATATCAGGCCGCGCGGGAGGTAGTATGATGAGGACCGAAAATAGAGGATTTTTCTCCATCGATGCGCTGTTTGCGGTGACCCTCCTACTGATCATCTCGACATCATTCTTGAACCTCTATGAAGGACGAAAAGCCGAGGCTGAGCTGATGGAAGCTAGATTAGAGGCAAAGATAGTCGGCGAAAGGCTTGCGGCAGCCATAAACACCGTCTACGCAAACGGGTCGAGCTTCGAACTCTACGTAGACCTGCCTGAGAACATAGAGAGTTACTTCTACCAAATTACTTTCGATAACACCACACGACAAATCTCCGTGGAAAATTCAGCTTGGGGGGCTGCTAGTGTGGTGGTTGCCTGCAAAAACGTCCAGAATTTCGTGCTTGGATCGGATAACTTGAACACGATTCGAGTATACTGGGTGGAGAACCAAATAAAGGTCGTGAATGCATGAGGGGCCAGTCCAGCGCTGAGATGTTGATCTTAATCTCTGTAACCCTAATAGCAGTCGCATCGATGCTCTACTTGGGCATAGGAAGCAACGAGTCGGCGGTCGTCATGCGGGCCGCGCGGGATGGGGCCGAAAATGCAATCGCAGTCATAGACTCGGAGTATGGATGCATGATTGACATCGAGGAAGTTGGATTCGATGCTGGTATGATTACGATAACCGTCTCCATCCGTGACAGCCCAGCGGTGGACGATTTTGACAACATAATAAAGGAGAATATCAGGGAGGGGGCTCTCAAGCACATTCAGAATGCTGTGAGTGGTTCCTTCCCCTTGACCGCAGGGCCTGTCAAGACATCATACTACACCTACGACGTGACAGTCGAAGTGAGGAGGGTGACAAAATGAACCAGCGAGGTCAAGTTTTCACGCTGGACATGTTTTTCGCGCTGGCACTGACCGCGCTGATTGTGAGCTATTCAGGGTTGGCGCTGGAGCAGGCGCGCAAGCACGCCGAAAGCTATGCACTGCGGTATTCACTCGAGCGTGCCGCAAACGACGCCGCAGATGTGCTCGTGAAGACGGCCGGCGACCCTCCCAACTGGTCACAAAATTTTGGAACGCTCAAAACGCTGGGGCTGGCTGAAAACGATCCCGCAGGTGCTCCCATCCCAAACAGCCTTTCGTTGGGGAAGTTCGAAAACCTCAGACAGCTATGCGCAAGTGCAAACTGGGACGCTAACCCGGGCGCAGCGCAGGCGGTGAGGGCCCTTTTTGGCAACTCTGAGAACTTTGAGATACGGTTGATTGACGAAAACACTGGTGAAAATTTGTGGCCCCCCATTTATCCGCGATGGGATGTCAAAGCCACCTCCGGGGCTGAAAACTCCCTCGAGGTGGTGGTCGTGAAACGCCTAATTTCTACACAGGTGGAGGTCGAAAACAGAGTCGAAAACATACGGCATATCAAACAACCAGAATTACTCCAGATATACTTCACAGTGGGAACAAATGAACTCAACACCCGCGACTGGTACATAGTGTTAAAACGGCACCTCCCGCCTATGACGGAGCCTGTAGTTTGGATTACGGTAAATCGTGATATGGATACTGATAACCCTGACTGGAAATCTCCTCCTGACGATCCCCCATTTAAAATGTGGTGGCATGGCAACCCTCAAGACCCTCCCAGCAATGACTTGCAAGAAGGCCAGAACTACATATGGGTTCGGGTCACTGGCAGCGGGAAAGGTAAGGGTAACCCGATTGATGTATCTATCGTTTCAATGCCATTTTGTTCCCCGTCCAGATTTGTGGAGATTCCCCCGGTCGCCACGCTCGAGGTGAAGGTATGGAGGTAGAGGCATGAGTTTTCAAAGGGACCAAAAGGGATTCATCTTCAGCCTCGACGCGACGTTCGCGATGCTCGTGGTGCTGATAGTGATGGCCGGGGTGGCTCACACAGCAGAGTCTGAGCTGGTCTATGGACAGCACGGCTACCTGCGTCTGGAGCGGTACGCGAACGACACGCTGGAGGTATTACAGCTCACGGGAACGATAGAGACTATCGTAAATTTTGTTAGATTGGGTGCAAACGAGAATGCCGAAAATCTGGCGAGGGAAGAGCTCCTAAAGATTCTGCCGGCGGAGGTACAGTTCAAGCTCGTGTTGGGGGACAACCGGCTGACGGTTTATCCAAGCGATGCCCCTGGCTGGGAAACTGCGTTCGCAGAGGCAGAGGAAATAGCCACGGCGACACGCATGTCGCTTTTTGAAGGAGTAGGTGATAACACGGTCGCATTATGGCACTTCGATGAGGGTACGGGTAATAAAGCTTATGACGAAACTCAAAACAACAACGATGGTACGATTTCGGGAGCGGTTAGTTGGACTATTGGCAGGTACGGCAGTGGGCTGGACTTCCCGGGCGCCTCAGGCGACTACGTCTCGGTGCCTCACTCCGAGAGCCTGGCGCCGACCGATGGTCTACCGGAGCTGACGGTCGAGGCTTGGGTATATCCGAGGGACAATGCAGCTTCCTTGATTGCCGGAAAGTTTGCATGGGATGATGACGGCTGGTTCCTGAAAATAGAGCCTGGAGAATCGAGCGAAAATAAGTTCAGGTTCACGATCTGGGTGGGTAGTAATTTACCATCTGGGCACGGGCGCTACCTCGACGATGCAGGGTCCTTGAACGAGTGGATTCACCTTGCCATGGTCTTCGATAAGGGTAATATGAGCATGGTCATTAACGGCGAGAACAAAACCGGTGACTCCACCTCTTGGGGAACGCCCCTCAGTTATGTGCGGAGCGCCAGCGAGAACCTCTTCATAGGCTGCGAGCACTGCACTCAAAATTTCTTCAATGGAATTATAGACGAAGTGCTCATCGAGAACCGGGCGTTGACCGTGGAGGAAATAGCAGCCGATGCAGCGGGTGCCATGCGGGAGTTCGGGCCGATAACCCTCCACGTTTGGCGAGGGGCACCGGTGGAGTGATAACATTGAAGTTATGTAACGATCAACGTGGATTTGTGATGAGCGGGATCGCACTCCTGCTCGTGTTGCCAGCGATGTTGTTGGCAGCTTCGTGCCTCAGAATCATCGAGACAGGGGGGGAGACCACCTCGCTCCAGGCCCTCTCAGATAAGGTGAGCTACACGGGGCACGACATCGAACGCATGATCAAATACATGTCAAACAATAGGCTGCCGATCAACGACAATACCCTTAAACAACTCGCTGAAAATTACCGGGCGGCCACGGGATTGCTTGTGGATATTGGGCCCACTCCAGTATATCCACTGTGGATTCACGTAATAGAGACGGGGGTAGACCATTACGCGGGAACCAAATATTGTCGAGTCACAGATAATTCTCCTGGAGTATGGCGTTACGGTTTTGAAGATTTGGACGAGGAACTAGGCGAAACAGTTGACTGGGATTACGACGACCCTCGTTTGTTGGTAGAAAAACTCAATGGATCTATACGGATAACCATCGAGGAGTACACCGGCGAATATCACTCGGACATTTATTATTCAGATCAACTGCTATGGGCCAATGTGGGCGGTGGTGAAAAAAATCATGTGGGGGAAAATATTGAAGTTGAAGACGTGATTCAACTTGAAGTTCCCATCTATGTTAGGGATCCAAGAGATGCAGCACGGTACTCATCGACGGTGCCGATTGAGTGAGAGGCGATTGTTTCAGGGGGGATAAAAATGGCGCGTAAAAGTTCCAAGACGACTGATTTCTTCCGCAAAGTCGGCGATGCCGTTCTGGGCGTGGGAAAGCTCCCAAGCAAGCTGAAGCGGAGGGCACCGAAGGTAAAGAAAAAGGCCCCACCGAAGCCCAAACCTGAAATCCCTCCCGCGGTCCGGGGTTTCTTCGAGCGTCACCACGCGGGCTGGCCTGAGTATATCATGCTCAAGGTGCAGCTGGCGATTCTCGCGCTATTCGTAACAGCGGTAGTTTATATAGTGTTCCTTCCCGCTGAAACCCTCATCTTCATCCCGTTGCTGCTTGCCTTCAGCACATATCTGGTTTACCTAGCAGCGACCCAGCTCAGGCATGCCTTCAAGCGGGACTACCCTGCATACCGGAGCTTCGTCGCCATGTGTATAGCGATCGCCTGGGTCTTTGTGCTCGCACTCCGACACTCGTCCCTCGAATTCTCGCTTGAGTCGATTTACCTCGCCCTTATCCCCCCGTTGACAGCGATCGGGTTCGTGTTCATCGCCTTCGTGACATTCAGGCTCAAGTACGGTCGGAACTTCACCTACGGCAGGGTCGAACAGGTCCAAGGACGGCGAGCGGCGGTCCGAGTGGGCTATGACATCTGCAGCAACGTGAAGGCAGGCCTTTACACGGTTGAGAGCTTCACCAAAATCAGGCGAGGGGACCAGGTAAGGCTGAGCGTGGAGCGCCCCCTGCTGGGTCTGCGAGGGGCTAAGGTTAGAGCAATTTTGGGCAAGGCCAAGTAGTCTATACTCCTTGTAGCATCAACATGAAACGCCAATACAAGTCCCCGTAGAGTACCGCTACGAAGACACCTGCGCCGAGGGCGGGGGCAAAAGGAATCCCCTTCTTAATCTTTATCTCGTTTTTGAGTTTCCGCGCGCGGACGAGACGTTTGAGCGCGCTCACCTGATATCGTGTAAGCCCCGCTGCCCTGCGTGGGTTCGTGAAGGTGCGGTCCCATCGAGGTTTGGACGGAAACCTCGAGCTCCATCGCCCAATTTTGCCGTCTTTCTCGTAAATCGTCTCCGCTGGGATTATGCCCTCCCTGAGTTCCGTGATTTTTATGTGCTCGTAAAGCGCACCATGTCCCCTGATGCGACAAACTCCTGCATACACGAGCAGTACCGGTATGGCTGCGATGACGCTGTTGAGCAATATGGTGAGAGGAAAAAGCGGATAAGTGCTTGAGTATGGTGCAGGGACGTGAGCAGGGGAAAAAGCTGGAAGCAAGGCACCGAGCGCTGTAAAGAGTTTAACATCGCCGCCAGCCCAGCCGCCCGTCAGCCACATCGCGTAGCCAATGCCGAAAGCTATCGCTGCCCCCATCGCCCCAGATGCCATCGTCCAGAGGTCCCCTTGGTAGATCCCCAGCATGAAGTAGAAGAGGATGCCCCCCGCGATGAGCGGAAAATTCAACTTGTCTGGGATTATGCGCCACCGGAGGTCGGTATAGATAGCTATGCACACCGCACCAAGAGCAATCGCGGCTGGTATGTGCTCAGGTTCAAACAAGCGATCACACATATTACTTTGATTCGAAGTTTAAGAACTCTTGGCAAGTGGCCTAAACCAGAAACATCCCGACCAAGCTAGGAATGATTAGGTTCTCCCTCACGTTATCGATTTCGCCCCCAACGCTTGAGCCGAGAGCCGTAGAAACAGAGTTGATGAGGATAACAATCACGCTCACTACCACTATCACCGCCGCCAGCAGTGTCAAATATTCGAGCGCCCCTTGAGAACGCTTTTCCATATAATCGACCAACCGGTTCTCAGGTCCGGCTAGATTATCAATATATCGTACACGTCCTTTTCCTTATATCTTATCTTCAGAGTATCGCCGTCTGCAACACCTGGCGCGGATAACGAGATGCTCTCACCTCTATTGAGGTCTTCCGTTCCCGCAGTAAATCCCACTATTTCTGTTGCATCCCTGTAGACTGCATACTCCCAATCGGCTGCTGGAATCGTGGCGGGGATCATTGAGTTGGACGGTGTGAATATGATGTCGTCGCCCGAATTTTCAGCTATACCGGATATCAACGCCCCGGGAGTAGCTCCCATCAAAAAAAAGACGGCCGCGGCGATAATGATTAAAACCACGGCCAACATCAGCAGATATTCTGTTGCGCCTTGGGCTCGAATCCTCATCAAATTAACATTGACGCTCTCTCGCCGCATTGCCCAACCGCCGAACCGTTATTTGGCTCGAAGAGGCGTCACTCTAGGCTATGGTAGCTGCGTCGTACCAAGTGCCACCGTACTTTATCTTCAGCGTGTATCCAGATGAAAGCTCAGTTGCACCAGCATCGAACTCAACTGGGATTCCCCTTTGTAGATCAGTTGTTCCACTACCACTTCCTTTTAAAGTAGCACCGTCATAGATTGCCCATTCGTAATCAGCCGCTGCAATTGTGGCGGGGGTCATCGTAGTGGATGGAGTGAAAATCACTACAGTGTTGTCGCCGGATTTTAATGATGCTGTGCCTGTTATAATAGCAGACGGACCCGTGCTCGTCACGTAATACACTGCAATTGCGACTATGACCAAAACAGCAGCCAACATCAACAGATATTCGGTAGCGCCTTGACCTTTCCTAAACATTTTCATTTTTTACCTCCATTAACATCCTCAAAAATACTATATTATATAAAGGTGTCGTTGCAAGCCTGCCCGAAGCAGACATTTCTGTAAACTTTGCCAAATAAACAGTTTTGGACTACGCGGGACCCATAGCTCCAATTACCGCTTGGGCAAGGGAGAATATCACCATTGAGATTATCGCGAACAAGATCGAGTAACCCAATCCTTTCGTCATTTTACCGTAACGGATCACCCCGACAGCGA
Organism: Hadarchaeota archaeon (SeqCode); assembly: GCA_964564905.1. Taxonomy (GTDB): domain Archaea; phylum Hadarchaeota; class Hadarchaeia; order Hadarchaeales; family Hadarchaeaceae; genus B75-G9. The sequence continues at coordinate 8,869 of CAZMCI010000028.1, forward strand.
GCCCGCAGATGAAAGCTTGAATCACGACGTACGCCATCGCGATCGTGGTCATCTCTTCGGGCAGTCCACCACCAGTCACCGGTTCACCGCCGATGTTGATCCCGCCTACCCCCACCGTGAGTCCGACTATGAATGGGACCGCGAAGAGCGCCACCGCGAACAGGAACATCACCTGCTGGGTGGTGGAAGATCTGCGTTCCCGTTGGATCGCATGAATTTCCTTGATATCGTTTGCCACAGCATCCAAAACCCCGGCAAGAGCGGCGCCACGTTCGATCCCCTCAACTATCAGGCGAAAGGCCCGCTCATAGAGAGGCGAGTTGGACCTCTGTGCCAATGCCAACAAGGCGCTTTCTAACCTTCTCCCTCGCTTGACCTCACTCGTGACCCGGGCAAATTCGCTGGAGAGCTCGCCGTATCTGGATTTCACGATGTCGTCAAGGGCTGCATCTATCCCCACTCCCGCCCTCAACGTGCTCGCCATCTGGCGGAGGGCATCGGGCAACACGCGCTCCAGCTCCGCTGCCCTGCGTTGGGCCATGTATCGCGGAGCCCAAACCGTCAACATTGGAAAAGTGACGAGCGCCGCAAGGGGTATCAGGAAGACCAAGAGGACTGGGGATACAAAGAGGAAGCCGACGAAGCCCGCCACCACGCATACCAATATCGTCACGAGCAGACTAATGCCCACATACTCCTCCGCAGAGAGCACAATCTTTGTGGACTCGAGCGTGCGGTCAAGGTTATGTAAAAACCTCTCCGGAAAAACGCGTCTGGCAACCGCTGCCGTTCGAGTGATCCATCCCATATCACAACCTCGGCTCAAATCGCTTTATCATGAGGACGAAGTACACCAACAAAAACGGCAGAAGGATAAGGTAAAGCACAGCTGCGCTCTGTGGGGTGATCCCTCCACCTCCCCTCCCCATCGAGATCATTATCACGATCATGAGCAATGCAGGAATTACAGCGGAAACGAACATGTAGATCATGGTAAGAAGACTGAGGGACTGCGTGTAATCACGAAGTTTCATCCGCATCTCGAATGCGGTCTCGTCCGCTAGCGTGTCCAGGGTCTTTGCCAGGTCACCGCCAGTCCGGATCGTCCTCTGGATCTGACGTATGGCCCTGCGAAGTGGCTCGGACTCCACGCGCTTGTCCATGGTCGTCAAGGCTTCCTCCATGCTCATCCCAGCGTGCATGTCCCCGATGACCCGCCCGAACTCCTCGGACATGGCACCGTAGTCCGCCCGGCTGACGGAGGTCATCGTCTCAGGAAGGCCTATTCCGGAAGAAAGCTGCGTGGCCATGTGTCTCAGCGTGTAGGGAATCAGGCGATTTATCTCCATGACGCGCGCCTTGACCCTTCGTTTGGGTTGGCTTCTAGCGAAGACCAATGAGAAGATGAACGTGACTGCACCCCCGAGTGGCACGAGGAGAAACGGCATGCCCAGCAAGAGCATCACGAACGCCGTGAATGCGGAGACGATGAGGCTGACACCCAGCATCACCGCCGCGTATCTCTCCAGAGGAACCCTGATGTTGGCCTTGTACAGATCTTCATCCAGCCCTCTGAAAAACCTCGCCAGAGGTACGGCTGGTCTTTTCAGCAGAGCGTAAAAAACTTCTGAGATACGCTCGGAGAAGGGCCTCCTCAGCTCGACACGCTCCTCAAATTCCCTCTCCTCCAGTTTTTTCTCATCCTCCCACCTCTCCCGGATGGCCTCGAGGCGCTTTATCTCCTCCAGCCTCTGGGCAAGCTCATCCGATTTTTTTGGAGACGGTCTGGAAATCCCAATGGAAGAACCCACGCGCTGCGCCACCTCCCCGGTTCTGACCACTCCACCGCCGACCGCGGTAAAAAATCTCCTCAGAAGTCCCGGCCTTCGGACCTTCTTCCCTTGTGTCCGGGTCCTCTTTTTGACCATGAGATCACGGGACGCTATTTCCTAGACTTTGCATGTACCCGCTTCATGACCGACTCCGGGTCGCGGTAAAATTCCTGAATTACCCTGCCGACCTCGAATATGTTCCTGATTCCACGTTTTTTCATCCATTCCAGAACGGCCGCGCGTTTCTGGAGCTCTTTCTCTATCTCCGTGCCGTGCAACCCGCTGAACTCCGCTATCGTGTGTTTTATCTTGCTGGGTACTCCCGTGGGTTCAACGACATCGGTGCGGGGGTTCCACCTGAAAATCCTGCTCAGCTGTGGTTTTCCGCCCTCCATACCGGTAACCTCAGCTATCTCCGTTACCCTCCGAATCTGCCCCTTCTGCCGATGGTAGATACGCTGCTGCATCACTATGACATCAAGAGCGGGGATCATTATCTCCGGGACGGACATGGGGGCCTCGGTCAGACGCGTGATGGTTTCGGCTGCGCTGTTGGAGTGAAGGGTTCCCATACCACCCTCATGTCCTGTGTTAAGCGCGGTGAACAGAGTTCTGGCCTCGGGTCCTCTCACCTCGCCGATGATTATCCGGTCTGGACGCATCCGGAGGGCGTTCTTGACCAGGTCGTCCAAAGTGATCTCCCCGCGCCCCTCCACGTTTGGAGGTCTGCTTTCCATTCTGACCCAGTGCTTGTGGGGAAGCTGGAGCTCGGCCGTGTCCTCAATGGAAATTATCCGCTCACGCTCCGGAACGAAGGTCGTGGCGGCGTTCAGCGTGGTGGTCTTGCCGCAACCCGTCCCCCCTGCAAAAAGTATGTTTGCGGGTTTGACCCCGAGACCGTCAACTATCAGCCAGAGAAACGCGGCGACATCCGTGGAGAGAGTATTGTAGTTAAGAATATCGATTATCGTGAGCGGATCCTTGCGGAATTTTCTGATGGAGATGGTTGGACCATCCAGCGAAACTGGAGGGATGGTAGCATTCACCCTGCTCCCGTCCGGCAATCGGGCGTCCAGCAGAGGAGTTTGCTGATCTATGCGTCTGCCGACCACGCGGGCCATCTTGTCTATCAGGTATTTGATGGAATCCTCATCCCTGAAAATCACATTCGTAAAGCACATGCCGTACTTTCTGTGATAAACGTATACGGGTTTGCCCACCGCGGTTACCATTATATCCTCAAGGTAATCGTCCGCTATCATCGGATCGAGCGGACCGTACCCGAGCATCTCCTGCACCCCGACCTCCCCGAGCTGCTTTATGCGCCCTGGGGGAAGGTGCTTACCCCTGCTCTCACGCTCGATTATCTTCAGGATCTCGTGCATGAAAACCCGCCGGCGCTCTTGGGGATCCGGGAACCTATCAGGATCTATTTTTATCTCTTCGGTCGCTTTTTCCTTCGCGGCCTCCAGAAGCTTTTGTTCTGCTGGAGTCAGCTCCGGCATCTTTAGTTTGTAAAGCGGTAGAACCTCATCCTCAACCGACAGGATCTCAACCCGACCATATTTTTCCAGCACCTTTTCAGCCCGCGGGGCCTTGGCTGGTAATCCTGTTTTCGTCTTCGGGAGGGGAGGCAATCCCACCTCAAGTGCTGGTTTCGGCACCTTCCTCTCCCGGGTTTCGAGTTCTGTAGTTCCAGACAGAATTTCCGAAAGCAGGCCTTTTTTTTCAACCCGAAACTTTAACTTTGAGGGTCTCAAACCAGTCCCAGTCCTAGGTTTTCCCTTCCTTTTCGGCACCTCCACACCATGATACTGGTGATTCTCAGATGGTAAAAAGATTGGCAAACATGCCTTCACTTTTCACCGAATAGGGTAAAATCACATGAGTGGAAAAATGAGCGTGCCCCCCAGAGGCAACCGATCGGGTGGGTCAACGTGTCAAAAAAACTTTATATGAGATCTCGTGGATGATAGGAAGGGGCTGGACGTGAGACGAGGAAGGATCGATATTATAAGTGAGATCCTTCAAGCCGCTTCGGAGGGGATAGGAAAAA
>CAZMCI010000029.1:0-12004 GCA_964564905.1 Hadarchaeota archaeon (SeqCode)
TCGAAAAACGCTCGTCTTTTTGAATTTAAAATTTCGGCGAGTGCACCCTCCGATCCCGTTTTCCGCCATGGCGAAGACCCGACCAGAAATTCCATCGCAATCCATAGCTTGAGGAGTTTTTCGTCATAAAAACAGAGAGCAACCAATTCCCCCGGAACCCTCTGTTAACGTTGTCAACGTCGTCATTGAAGTCAATGTTTTTGGGCAGCAGCTGACAAGACCGGAGGGATGTTTTCACTAGGAAAGAGAGAAAATCCACCAGAAAGGATAATTGCCGCTGCCAGAACCCCAGCTCCGATTATTCAATCACGGTTCGCCTCACTTATGTCTGGGGCGGACGATTAAGTACCCTTTGTCAATGAGCCAGTAGTGGAACTCGCGGGCTGTGTGTAAACACCCCTGTTTACATATCTCTCGAATCCGTTCGTATTCCTCTGAGCCCTTCTCCTTTGTATCGAGGAGACGCTGCACCGGACACTTGACATCCTTGCAGAACTCCCGGCTGCGGTACTCCTCGTAGCCCTCAGGGATCATCGAAGAAGTTTAAACCTGTGAAGATAAAAACCCTCTGAAACCATGGATAAAAATGGCCAGTCTTCTTTGTTGCCCTACTTACGCTCTCAATGGGTATTCTTGGGATTTTGAATATTTTGAGCAGATCCATGACATTTGATGTATTTTTATGGTGGGAAATGTTATCAACTTTCAGAAACAAGCTACAAAAGCGGAGGTTTCGAGGTGGATCGGAAAGTTATACTATTGCTTTTGGTTTTCATCGGCGTGTTCCTCTCTGCTGCCTTTCAGATCTACAGATGCCCTGTCCAGCCCACTCCTTCAGAGAACGGATTGGAGGAAAATGTGGTGGAGACGCAGGAGGGGTGGTTTCAGAGTGGGCAGGAGGCCGACATGGTCCTGAACTGGTACGGCTTCACCGCTGGAGGCCCCCTCTCGTTCAACCATCCAGCAAACATAGCCACGGACGGCAAACACCTCCTGTTAGCCGACACGTGGAACAACCGGGTGCTGATATGGAACACCCTGCCGGAGGGAAACGTGCTTCCAGATTTGGTTTTGGGCCAGACGGATTTTGACTCGAACGAGCCAGGTGTGGGGCCCGATAAGCTAAACTGGCCGGTTGGAGTCACAACCGACGGAACGCGTGTAATAGTCGCCGATACAAACAACAACAGAATTCTGATCTGGAGCGAATTCCCGACAGAAAACGCTGAGCCCGCAGACCTGGTGCTGGGAGCCCCTGATCTGTACACCGTGGGTGAGCGACCCGATCCCATACCCCTAGACTGGGAAAAGACCTACCTTTTCTGGCCTTGGGCGGTGTGGACCGATGGAACCCGACTCGTAGCAACAAGCACAAGAGATGGTCGAGTGCTCATATGGAATAGCTTCCCAGCGGAGAACTGCCAGCCAGCCGACATCCTCCTCACTGCGGAGGGGAACTTCGGAACTCCCAGGGCCATAGGCTCGAACGGCACATGCCTGATAATTGGTGATCACAACTCGAAGGTCAACGATCAAGGGGGGGACTTTGTCTGGAATAGTTTTCCGTCAGAGGACGACGAAGCATACGATTTCTTCATCACAGACCCCGTCAATCCCGGCAACGTGATCTGGGGTCTGGCCTTCACTTCGGGGGGAAAAATGCTGGGATTGGCCGGGCCCAGCCTGATGGTCTGGAACGAACCACCGAAAAACCCAGAAGACGAACCTGACCTGATCTTGGACTTTGAGCTTGAGTGGGGGGATGGAGGAGGAATAGCTGTGGCTGATGGAAGGGTTTATCTTTCCCTCCCGAACGGCCACAGAATTCTCGGGTTCAACTCTGTGCCATCATCAGCTGATCAGATCCCGGACTTCTGTATTGGTTCTTCCACCATTTACGAAAATCCGTATGAAGTGAACTCTTTCATCGGTAACCCCGTCGTGATGTCCGACGGTGAACACCTTTTTGCTATCTCGGATTTTTCGAGGAAAATGTGCGTCTGGAATACCCTACCAGACGAGAACGGGAGGAGCCCGGACAGCGTTTACGAGTTGGATTTCCAGCCTTGGGACATCGCGATACACGATGGAACTCTCGTCGTGGGAGGGGAAGATAAGATCCATGTCTGGAATGAACTTCCCCTAAACGGTGAAGCTCCGGATTTCACGTTGGGGCCAGAAGTCGGAGGAGTGAGGTTCACTTCGGTTGGCGGTGTTGAGCTGGACGACAAATACTTTTACGTGGCAGATCAAATGGAGGGAAAACTCTACGTATGGAATGGGATCCCGGATAGTTCAGCAGAGCCCATCTGTACCGTGGAGGTTTCCTCTGGGGTGAGCAGACTTTCAAGCAACGGTGCAAAGCTAGCCACGATTTCCGCAGGATCAGAAATCCTGATTTTCTCGATTGAGGGAATTCCGAAAAACGAGCCACCCATGCGCTTGGCTGAGATAGGTATTTCCCTGAACCTGCCCATGCATGCCTTCCTTCACGGGGATAACCTCTTCGTCGCAGACACCTGCAACAACCGGGTCTTGATATGGAACAGAATCCCGGAGGAAGAGCACCAATCACCCGATCTTGTCCTGGGTCAGGAAAATCTAGAAGGCACTTATCCCCGTACGAGCAAGGATGGTCTCTACATGCCGGGGTCACTCTGCTTCGACGGAAAATACCTGTGGGTTGGAGAGTTCAAATTTTCTAATAGGATACTCAGGTTCACTCCGCGCTTTTAACTCTGTCGGCGGGAAGTCCCCCTGCGAGAGCTGGGGATGAGAGCCGAAAACCATATATTCCCCTCCATGCCGATTTCTTCTGGAAGGTAGGGAGGGGCCACCCCGAACCCAACGCCTGTGGAAAACCGATGACCCGCACGGCACGGGTAGGCTGGACATCGAGACCTCCGTAACCGCCCGAAGAGGGACGGGATCGAGTCCGGTGGATGAAGCAGGAACCCGGAGTACCGCGTAAAGCGGGAAAAGCTTTCGCGAAACGCGCCCCAAGCAGAGGTGAGGAAGGCGTAACGCGAAGGAAAAGTGAAAGCCCCTTGCGAGAGCGAGGGGAGGAGGTCACGCGATCCTCTACGCACGCCACCACTGGGCCTCTATGTGCTCGAGTGTCTTGCACTTATCACATAGAAACTATTCAATGGAAACCAGCATTGTTCCCAAGTTCACGTCCCAATTATCGAAGTGCACCCGATCGGCCATTTCCAGCACGCCCGCGGTGATATAGTTGGAGTCCGCTTCTTGGAGGCCTATCTCGGGCTCCAAGAAGTTCTCCACGTTGCCGAGGGTGATCAATGTGTTTGCATCGGTGTCTGTAAAGGCTGTTCCGGTGACATCGACCCCGCCCCGTTCGAAAACAGGCCCAACGTAGCTCGCATCGGGGTTGAGCCTAACGAACGGCACCACTTGGCTCCACCCTTGGTAATTCACCACCACATGCGGATAGTCGGGAGTGTTTTGCACGTGATCGTTTTCACTCGCGAAGATCAAAGCACCCTTGAGTGTGGGCAAATTCATGGTGTCGAAGTGTCTGCTCATGTCGCGATTCTCCCAAAAGGACTCCAGTTTTTCACCAATTGCTACATTGAGACTGAGAGCTATCCCATTGGAGAGAGCATACTCCGTGATCTCCGTGCTGAAGTACCTATAGCCGTTGTAATACCAAGACCCACAAGTGTAATCAGTCCCGGAATCGAGCACGCCGTCGTTATCAAAATCGAAAAACATCTTCTGCGAAGCTGGCTCATAAGTAAGGAAGGTGGGATCCAAACTGGAAACTGATCCTCTCTCTGAATCCAGATAGGTCTTCCCACGAATATATGCCGGATTTGGTTGTAGACCGCCGCCGAGATCTACCAGCACATACTCATCGCCCGCTGGATTTTCGTACCCTACATAGTATCTCACTCCAGAAAGCTCGCCCCCGTAGAGGTCGAACACCACGCCCGTTATGTTTCCACCGTTGGACCACCCCACAACTCCAACGTTTGTGGTGTCGGCGTAGGGTATCAGGTCGGTTATCAGCTTTCCGTTATTGTCCGCTTTTTTCCCCAAGGCGAAGAGAATTACATCTCGTAGCGCGGCCTGGCAGAGGGGGCCGCGGGAGTCGTACATCCCCCCGCTCTGATAAGGTGGAACGCCGCCGCCTGGGAAATTGAAATACACGTAAGTCATGCCGAATCCGGTGAGCAAGGTGTCTGCCGGGGAACCGGTTTCCACGCTCCCTTTGTAGTCCGCGCCCGGGACGGAAACAACGATTGGGGACCTGTTTTCGAAGCGGGATAGCGTGCATGTTTTTGGGTAGAGAAGCCTGACCACTAGACCTTCTTTCCCGGCCACCGCTGAAGGCACTCTGATATCTCTCTGATAGGTCACTTCGTCGTATTCGAGGGGTGGCACAGAAATGAGTCCGAGTTCTTCTGGAGAGCGGCCCTCTTTGAAGTAGATGTTTGGCTGTGCAGAGTAGTTCTTCTCCCAAGCTTCGACGGTTTCTTGAATGGTCGTCAGCACGACTTTTCCTTGGGACTCCAACTCCTTCAGCTGAAGCACCCACTGCTCGAATTTGTTAATGTAGGGCTCACTCAGGACCGCCTGCGAGACAAAAATCGTGGCCGTGTAAATTTTCCCAGATGGAATTGTCCTGCCCTCCAGCTTGGAAACGAGCTCGGTCACTCCTGAAAACTCCGCGGTGTACCTGCCCACGTAAACTAACTTCCCGTTCTCCTCGTGCTGGTAAAAGCTGTAGGTGTCTTTTGGCCGCCAGACGCCAGAGACCGCAACGTCATTTTCGTGCAGGTAGGTTGCACCACCCCAGAGGATTTCGGGTGTCCAAGTGTAGTCATAGTGAGCCCCCCTGATTGGAGAGAGAAAATGCTCAAAGACACTTCGTTCAGGTGGGTCGGATATGAAACCCCCGACCGTATGGCTTGGCGCAACTCCCAGGTTTTCAATCAGATAGGCCACATCCGCGTAGTTGTACTGGGTTTCGTGGGCATGGGGGTCCACCTCCACCCCGAGTTCCTCCTTCAAGTAGCGCACTATGTTTTTCCCCTCTGTGTTGCTCCGAACCTCGGCATTCTCGTACATCCCGCAGGCTACCAAGAATGTCCAGTCTGACTGGAAATTGAACCTCACTCCGTGGGTGTGGAGCATAAGAGCAAATTTTCTGAGCATTTCCCGGTGGTTCAGATAGTACTCGAGGTTTTCCCTGTAATCTTGATAAGTTGTTGCATGTGTCGCCTCTTCATTGTGCACCACGATGGTGACGTACACAGGGGTGGGGGGCTCTCCCCACGCGCCCCACCAAGGAGAGATATACACTGCGGCCGCTGTTGCCGCGGCCAAGATTACCCCGATCGTCAGAAACATTATTTTTCTCTTGATTGCCATCCTTACCTCGATTTAACTGGGTAACCCAACTTTAACACTTTCGCCTTAAAATCCTCGTATAGCACATCTCTGGGGAAAAGTTGCCCCTACCTTCATCCGATTGCGGGATACGCACATGTTTAAACTCTTTTATTTATTTTAATTTTGAGGAACCTGCGATGGTGAGGAAAAGTGAGGGACGAAACTAAAAAAATTTTGGTGTTTCTGGTCATCCTCTTCTTCGTCCTTTCCGCAGCGGTTCCAGCCCTCATTGCTCTGCTTAGAGGATAGTTTATTTTATTTTGGAATGAAAAATTGAACTGTGCGGCCGTGGTCTAGCCTGGCTAAAGCCGTGAGGCTGCCGATAGACTCAGGCCCTCCAAGCCTGCGACGCGGGTTCGAATCCCGCCGGCCGCACCAAAAAATCAATTTCAACTTGGCAGAACTCATTTCAAGTTAATTGGATGCCATCTCACGAAACCGCTCCGGACGGCGTGGTCTAGGAGCGGATCCGTCGTCGAATATGTGGCGTATCGTTTTTCTTCAGGAAGCTCTGACCAAATTGTCGACCAATCGCTGAACATGCTGTTGGAGACCTTTCCCTCTCTAACCTCCAGAGCCCTTTTCAGGTCGGTCCATCTCGCACGTTTGAGTCTAGCTGCACTTCTTAGAATTCGTACATATCTGCTACAAGCTTCTTCCTTAATCCTCAGAACGTTTTTAAATTCATTCGCTGCAACTTTTCCTTTTTCGATAGTTCTTGTGAGAATCTCCTTTTGTGAAACAGCTCCGCTGCCACCGATTCCCTCTTTTTTCAAATCTAATGCTTTCAAAAAATATTTTCTGTCTTTAGAGGGGAGAGAACCTCAGAAGTCTGTTCGAAAACTTTGTCTCACCAACCCAGAGGTAATTTCCGTCGTACCAAACTATCGCCGGCCAAAAGAACGCGTCACTGTTGATCGCCCATTCTACTTTTCTACCCAAAGCAACATCCGGTGGCTGGTCGTTCTGAGTGGGAAATCCGTTCCAGATGAGCACCTCACTCAGTTCCAAATCCACCAGAAAGAGCTTATTTTCCCGCGAGTGGATGCCTGTGGGGGCTCTGAACTCCTCTCCGTCCAAATCCTTTCTCAACACCAAACGCAGAGCATTTTCAATTGGGGATATCCCTTGCTCGCCCGATTTTTCGGTACCGAGTGTCTGGAGGGAAAGGATCTCAACCAAATCATACACTCTGACCTCATCGTTCCTCGTCGTAACGATTAAACGATTGTTGTCCATACACAACCAAGAGATAGGGAGATCAGTAGAGATGACGAGATCGGGGTCCTTCTGCTCTGTGGGCACCTCGTTCCACATCAAGACCATCCCTCCAACCTCCCAAACGAAGAGCCGCCCTTCCGCTAAGCAAACCCACACTGGCAGGATGCCGGCGCCGGCTTCGGCCGAATCACTCTCCGGAGGGGCAAAGGTGTTTTCTAGGTCGAGGACAACATCTGGAAACTCACCTGTCAGGGGCAAGTGAGTCCATATGTAAACGAGAGAGCTATTCGTTCCAAGTGCCAGTTTTCCATTTTCCACCCAAACGTTTGTAGGTTCGAAATTTGGAAATGTGTAGACCACGTCGGGAATTGCGCCGCTCTCATCGGGAATGTTGCGCCAGACGCACAGACGCCTGCTGAATCCGCTGGCCACGAAGAGGTGATCTCCATCCGAAGCAGGGACGGGTCCCTCGAAGAAACCCTTATTTTCCATCGGATTTATCCAAATACTCGGCGAGCCCAAGGCAAAATCCGGCAAATCGTCTGGCGAAACCGGCAACGATCGATAACCAACCACCATATTGGCGTTGTACAGTGAAATGTACAGCCGGTTACCCACGGGAACGATGGTTGATCCGTCTCCATCGTCAAAGCGATACTCTTCTCGCTTGACCCACTCCGCAATCATTGGAGAGCCTATGACCAAATCTGGCTCGTCCTTCGGTCCAGAGGGAAAGCCGTTCCATATCGCCAGGCCGTAATTGTTGAGCGCCATGAAACGCCCCTGTTGGTCCATCGCTGGTCCCCACAGCATCCCGGTCATGTAGAAGTCCGGTGGCTCGTCAGCAACCGGAAAGTCCAGCCAGAAAAGCATGCCGGGCTGGGACCCACCAGATTCAACCGGGATATTGTGATCTACAACGACTAGCCTCTGCCCGTCGCTCCATACCTGCCGCGGCGTTCCCATCACCCCAGCGCCTGTAAGTAGTAGATCCGGTGGTTCATCGGTCGAGGGTATATGATCCCAAATATAAACACCCGAGTTGCCCCAGGTGCCCACGATTATGAATTTGTCATTGAGAAAATAGACGCCCCAAGGTCCGCAGATAGGTTGGTCGGGGGGGCCATAGATGACTAGGTCAGCAGGCTCTCCGTTTTCGGTGGGGAACTCGAGCCAGACCAAAACCCGGTTGTTCATTGTGTCCGCGACCGCGAGGTGGGTACCATCAGTTGCCACATCCACCGGCCAGTTCATCTCGCCCAGGTCATCGCCGGGGACATTGTGATGGAAATCAGGCTGACCGAGCACGAGATCCGGTGTAGTGTTTGAATCGGGCAGTTCATTCCAGATTAAAACGCGGTTGTTGCGCGTGTCCGCCAGAATCAGTCTTTGTCCGTCAGTTGCCAGACCCATAGGGTGATTGAAGCTCAATGGGCCTCCAGAGTTCTCAAACCCATACTGGAAAAGCACAAGACTAGCTGCTTGTCCATTTTCGAACTCCCCAACTGCTGGGCCAGCCGTTCGATAAGACGTCTCAAATACTTTGACCAAAATCTCTTCCGTTTCATTTTCCCACGTGGAGCCCCCTTCGGACGGAGGGGGCACGGGGTTTTCCTCCGCCGGAGGCGACTCAACTCCCTCTTTCTTTCCGGTGTGAGCAAGAACTACGAGAATGATGAGAACCACTCCAGCCAGGAGAGCGAATCTCTTCATCAATACCTACCAAGTACCAGCATGTATTTAACTTCCCTCCAGCCGGTTTGAGCAGCCAGGGGTGGAACCGGACAATGCAAGTGATCCTGAAGCATCGTGGTCACCGTGATTATCTTCAACACCAGCACCAGGGGTGGAAAACGGTTTGAATTGCTGGAGAAGCTAACGAAAGCACATCGCCGAGAGGTTAGAAAATGCACTTGGAAGGACGCAACTCGTGAATTCCGAGAAATATCGTTCACACATAAGGTTTTAATAACCTATCTTCCTTTCTTATCAGGGGATGAATTGGCGGTAAGTAAAGCTGGCATTGCTGGCTGTATTATTCTAATGATAGGACTCATTTTAGAAATTATAGGTACAATTATTACTTGGGTTGCACCAGGAAGTTTATACACTATAAATCCGTTCACGGGCGTGTTTTCTTATACCATGCTGGGATTAGCGCTCACCATACCAACGGTTGCAATCGTGATGGTAGGTTTAGTCCTCATCTTCGCTGGCACGATTGGACTTAAGCGACAATATCAAACCGTGTTGCCGATGGTAGCAGGCATATTGGGACTCGTGGCAGCAATAATGTGGTTAATTACAAATCTGCTGATTGTAGTTGGTGTGGCCTTGGGGGGCATCATGCTTATACCAAGTTTCGCGCTCTTGGGCGTGTTTTGGATTCTCTTGGGAGTTTCTTTCATTATAATCAGGGAAAAAACTGGTCGTAGCGGATTATCCACGGCCACGGGAGTCCTGGGGATAGTCGCGGGTGCTCTGTATTGCTCCATACTTCTGCCAGGTTTGCTGATCCCTCAGTTTGTTCTTCTACCAACATTGATATGTGCGGCACTGCTTTTCAGGGGAAAAGAAGCCCCGGCAGTAGGAGCCAAGAAACTAGTGGTTCGACCCGCAGAAGCGAGAAAGCGTATGAAACCGGAGGAGATAGAAGCAAGCGTTTACAAGTACGTCAAGCAGCACCCTGGGGGAATCGACCTCGCGGAATGCGCAAGGGAACTGAGAGTTTCTGAGGGTGAGGTGGAAAAGGCGGTCAAGGCGCTTGTGAAAAAGGGCAAACTAGAGATGGAGTAAATCCGACAACTATTAATCGAAGAATTATCGACTCCTATTCAACTGTTTTGAGTTTGATACGACGTTTCTTCTGGTGTGGTTCAACCACACGAAGCTTGAGAGGTTGAGGTTTCGGTTGCTCGGTGACCCGAAGCTTAATTCGTCTGGTTTTCGGCCTCTCCGCAAGTTTCGTCTTCAAAATTGACAATAAAATTAATGCTTCTATCCCAATCCCTGCTCCTATGGCGGTGTATTTTAGCATGCAAAATTGGGCGGCGTTACCTGGCGATCCCTCGTTCAAAGCCCTAACTTCCTGGTCCTGCAAAAATAGGTACCCGAAGACGGTTCCCACTCCCACGAAGCCCATCACGACGATCGTCCACGCGTATTCTTCACCTTTCATTCGCTCCACCACAAAAATTTAGCCCCTTCATTTGGGCTTTCACTTTCTTTTCTTCCCCGGATCTCACTTTCCCACTTTCTTCGCTTCTACTGGCCGTGCAATTATCTTCTTCTCTTCGGCTGGCGTCACTTTCATCACCTTGTGCTCCGTCGGCCGTAACGATAGCAGTTTCGGCCGTATCATCAGTTTCTTGGGCTTTAATCTTCTATGGTAAATCCTTGCCACGACTCCCAGAGCAGATGCGATGACCGCGAAGAAGAACGCATTGGTCAGGGTCATGGTGATTGGTGCGCTGAGTGTCACGTTGTCCATCTGCGCTGTCACGGTCGAGCTTCCCGCTAGAATCGGCAGGTTCAACCGAGTGTCTGCGCCCGTTGTCACCTGACCTGCAAACATCTCAACTACAGGGGGTATCACCGCCGCAAATATTATGAGCATCACGACCATCCAGAGTAACTTCAGGGATCCAAATTTGACTAGCTTCTCCGACCACCATTTTTGGGTGAGCACCGATCCGAGGACCATCAGCCCCCCAGCAACCGTGATCATGACTCTAGCACCTAAACAGAGAAATGAAATTAATGTGGATGTCATCGGAACTCCGAATGCGGTCATGCTTATGTCAAAGGGGGAATACTCCACGCTCACGGCTTCTCCGCCCAGATTTACGTTCCACCAGGCTGGAGCCAAGGCACCGAATCCTATCATAAAAATGCCAGTTGCCAGACCGAACCAATTAAGTTGTTTGAGAAACTTGGACATCATATCACCACAGATATTTCGGAGGGGAACGGAATCGTCTGTTCAAGTTCCGTTGTTATTGAGATTTCGTAAATTTTCAGTCGTATCCGTCCATCAACCATGAGAGAGGCATCGATTGAGGTCCCAACGAGGTGGTTATTTATCAGGTGATTGAAACCCCCGTACGTAAACCCTATGATGAGGTTGATGTTGTCCTGTCCTCCGGCCGGAATCGTCGTCTGATGCTCCAATCGTGCTTCTCCCACCTTCACACCATCTGCAGCGCAGAGGATATCACCGTGCATGTTGTCCACAGTTATTGGAAACTGGAACGGGTTGCTGAATCTCATTGGTATCGCCACTGCCGGAACCGCGTTCTGTCCCTCGTAGTGGGCACCCATGTAGTACCAGTCCCCGTATATGTCGTCATGTCCTCCGTAGAATATCCTGACGTGATACTGGTTGTCGTTGTCGTCCAAAAATGCGTCCGCGATTTCACCCAAGGGTGTATGCGGTTCGGGACTGGCGTAACCTTCACACGGATAATAAAATTCCCATCCAGCGGCTAGAAACGCTGTTTTTATTTGATCGATGTTCGACCTCACCACCACCGCGTTCGTGGGATCATCTCTTCCGATGATCTTGGGTATGCTCAGCGGGAGGGGAGTTGAAAAGGCTCCTTTTTGCGCGTTGAATTCGAACACTGGTGCATTTCCGTCGTTTGGGCTCACACAGTCTTTGGTCGGATCAGCGTTGTCGTAATCAGGGGTAGAGCATCCTTTGCATCCAGCCTCACCGAAAATCTCGTATGTGGGAGCATGTCCGTGATGTGGTCCTTCATTACCCAGGTCTACGTATCCCAATACATTCCCCAGATCTGAGACTAACTTTGACTCAGCACGTTCCCAAGATCTAACGTAATGGTCAGTTGGATCGAAGGAGGCTAGGTCTCCCAGTATTCGAAGTTCACCTGTCTCTGTCATGTTTTCAACTTGTTGAGAGAACAGACTTTGCAGTGCGTCCGTTTCTGGCATGATGGTTGCTACTGGGTCCCAACCATGGACAGCAAATGCCGCAATTATGGGCACGATCCAAAAAAGCACACCCATTCCGGTGAGGCTCCAGCCCAACGCCCTCTCACCCATTCTAACCCCAGTGAATTATCGCACCTGTTAAAAAAGTATGTTGTCTTGCTCCTTTTGTTGGAATTTTTGGATCAGCTTGAGTTTTCTGGTGCGATCGAGAGTCTTGAGTTTCTCGTTTCATTGCCGCGCTGCGGGTCTTCATGGGTTCCCAGTATATGAGTTTGAACGGTTTTCTGGCCTTGGTTGACGGTACCTCTCCTCGGTTGTGTTGGGCCAAGCGTCTCTTTGGGTTTGTGGTCTGTCCAGTTTGACACTCCCCGCGAATAAATTCGGGGGATTCTTGGAAGCTCACGCCCGAACC
>CAZMCI010000030.1:0-11464 GCA_964564905.1 Hadarchaeota archaeon (SeqCode)
TTCCCCCGCCGTACGCCACGGCGAGTCTGCGTTCCATCTTCTCGGGGGTTTGGTGGTTCTCCTTCCAAGAGCCGAAGAGCGTCACCCCCCTCTTGTACCTCTTTTTCGGGACCACCACGAGCTTGGCATGGCACCCCAGCTGCTCCCCGACTATCACGTGGCCCGCCTCATGCACGCACGCACGGTAGCGCTCGTCATCGTTGGTCCAAGTGCCCGTTCGAGAGCCCACCACACCCTCGAGCAGCTGTTCGATCAGATCCGTTTCAGTCAGCTTGGAGGCGGATGATGCGATGCACATGTTCATGTAAGCCCCTTCCACCAGTTCTTCTATCTCCGCGGGGGTCATCTCCGGCATTATCTCTGCCACGTTCTCGAGGTCTATGGGCTCGTGGGGCTTCTTTTCGAGGTAGAATTTCAGTATCTCAGCCCTTCCCCGGTGGGTCGGGGGGCGATAGTGGAGGTGGTATCCAAGTCTCCCCGCCCGCAGGAGTCCCTCATCCACATCCATGGAGTTCGCCGACGCCACCACGAAAACACCCTCCGGCTTCCCGCTGATCCCGTCTAATTCGGTCATAATCGCTGGAGAGGCCTCGGAACGATATCTCCTCTCGTCTGGGCACACCTCGTCGAACTCGTCAAAATATATGATGACGGGTTTTTTCGTTTGGGCGTAGTATTCCCTTGCCAGCGCGAAAAGAGAGTGAACGTCTCCTGCTTTCCAACCTTTCTGTTCCCTGGGAAAACCTCCAGCGTCTATCAGCTTCGCGCCGGATTCCGTAGCTATCACGCGGGCGGTGAGCGTCTTCCCGGTCCCCGGTTGGCCGTACAGGAAGATCCCCGGTTGAACCCGGACGTTTTTCTCCTTGAACCTCTGGTAGTCCTTCAGGAACGCAATGAACTTCTTTATATCCTCCACTATATGGGGCATTCCTCGAATGTCATCGATACGCGCCGGTTTCAGCCTTGGGGTGTTGCTGAACACGTATTCTCTTCTTTTTTCGTCGAGCTCCGCTGGCGACATCGTGCTTTTCGCGTTTAGCTCCTCGTAATTCTCCACATCAAACAGACGGTATCTGGGCCTCCTTCTACGGCCCCATCGCTCTATAGGATCTATCATTTTTCCTCCTCTCCATCGATCTCAGAGTTTTCGAAGTTAAACCGAACAAGAAAATTTTTCACACGTCAACAAAATTCACCCATCCCAGCGTTCCCTAAACTTCGCGCTCAGCTCCAGGTATTCCTTCACCCGTGGATACTCGTCTTTGCCTTTTTCGGTCGCCCGGTAGCGGATGGGACTACCCAAAACTGTTTCTACCCACCCCAGCTCGACCAGCTGGCGCAGCATCAACTGTATTCTGTCCCGTCTCTGCCACCGCCCTCGCTCGAACCTCATCAGTCGGTAAACGGTAAACGGACCGTTGGATTCGTTCGTAGTCATGTACTCGAATAGTTTCAAGGCGGTGCACTCGGCTGGCAGGTACCTCTTCCTTTGGGATTTCGCCCCAGTGCAAGAGCCTAGATCCGGCACGAGCATCACACCCCCTATCTAAACACTTTCACGAATCACGAAATACTGGCTCCATATCGACCCGAGGATATTTAAATCTTTCGGATAAACCTAATCGTTAGGCATAACCTTTATAATACAGAAGCGTTCTTTTAAATACGGTGAGCGCGAATGAGAGAGCCAATAGAACCCTTTGCGAGCGTCGGGACATCGAACGTGTTCTTCCAGGTGGTGCTGGGAAACGCCACCACCAAGGATATCGCGAAACATACGGACACTCAGCCCCCGAGCGTTGCGGAGCACCTGAACCGGTTGCGTGAGCTCGGGATCCTCAAGCGGAGCGAGAAGGAGGGCAAGCTTCAGCCGTATGAGGTCGACTGGGAGAGGTTCGTTCACGCGTTATTCAGGCACATATACACGCCCAAACTTCAGAGGGCAGCCCTCCAATCGATGGAGGATGAAAGAACCCGCGAGGAACTGGAGCGGGAACAAAAGTTGATGAAGGAGATCATAGCCGAGCTCAAGAGAAACAAACGGTTCATGGCGGTCGTCCGGGGTTACTTCGAAAGGCTCGCCAAGGATATGGAGGAAGGACTTTACCCCAGGCGGACAATATGGGGCGCCATTTACTGTTTTGAGGAGTCACTGGACATGATATCCGGGATCATCGAGAGGACGAAGGACCCAGAGACCAGAAAGCTCCTGGAACTTCTCAAGAAGTGGAACTGTTGCAGGCAACGTTTCAGACAGCACGGGCCAAGAGCCGCGTTTGAGCGTTCTGTTCGAAGAGTTGATCAGGCTCAAGCGGGGGCTGGATGATGGTCATGAAACGGGCCGGGGCATCCGAGATATTCGTATGCTATTACCACGGATGCCGCAAGCGGGTGGACAGACGGTGCTTTGAACGGAGGTGCCGCCGCATGGTCAAGCTTCCCGTGTCGAGCTTGAGGTACACCAGCCGGAAGTAGCTACGTGTCGTTTGAGATTACCGAGAAAAGGCACTTATAACCTAAATACAAGAAACGACAAATTTACTTGTTGGCCGAGGCCGGTGGGGGGCGAGGCTGATGAAGTGGAGACTGTCGCTGCCATTGCCGAAACGATCGTGCGAATGGCCAATAAGTTCAACGTGGATGCCATACTGAGTTCTACGCACACTGGGAGAACGTACCACATCATCAAAAGGATAGTAGACACAGGGAAACCCAAGGTCATCGCCGCCACCCTCAACCCCGACACTTATAGGAAACTGAAATCGGAAGGGGCTCTCGTCGTGATGCTACCTAGACTCATGAATAGAATCGCACAGGTCCAATACGCGATAGGCAGGGCGGTAGCAGAGGGTCTGGTCTCCAAGGGAGAAAACCTTGTTTGTATGATAGGGGCGAAACCGGGCACAAAAACAGACACGATTTTCATTCATCAGGTTACGGGCTCCGAGCCCAAGGGCGCCGAGTTACTATCAGACCCTGTGGTTGAAGCGGCGATTGAAATAGCGGTTCAGCTTGGACGAGAGGGCGTGGATGGGAGACCTGTTGGGACATCTTTCATAGTGGGTGACCAAGAAAAGGTGATGGAACTTTCACACCAGATCGGGATAAACCCATTCAGGGGTTACTCTCTCTCGGTGCTCGATAGAAAAGACTGGTATCTGATAAAGCGATACGCCGTACCCTGCGAAGGGGCTTTTGTGGTTTCATCGAATGGAATAATTCTGGCTGCCGACAGGTATCTTCGGGCTGAGGACTTCGAGATAGACATCCCTTCCGGCTTAGGGACCCGTCACAGAGGGGTGGCAAGGATCACCGCTGCCACTAAGGCGATAGGTGTCGTTGTATCGGAAGGTGACCGCAAAGTCAGGGTGTTTCAGGGTGGGCGGATGGTTGGAACAATTGATCCGTTGAACGGGAATTGGCTGGAAACTTAATTTTCTCCTCGAACTTTATTTTTCCCAGAGCAGCAATCCTTCTTTCGCTATCCCGACCTTCTTTCTCGCAGGAGTCGTACAGTATCTCTTATTTACCACGATCACACGCTTCGCCCTGAAACCAGCTCTCTCGGCCAGCTCGCTGAGGGGGACGCAGACCTCCACGACTCCTTCCGGAAGACATCCATCCGAGGTCACCATGCATACTTTTCCGCCGACCCTGCAGACCCTGTACAGTTCCATGATCGCAGAGAACATATCCTTGAAATAAAATCCCACTTCGGAGGGTCTGTCCTTCGCGAACTCCTCCACCTCTGAGAAATTTTCGTCGGCTTCACCTTTCGGGCGCACACCTATGAGTTCTTCCGCCAGTGGTCCTTCCACGCCTAGGATCCACTGTTCAATGCGGTAGACCGAGACGTATTCCTGCTTCCTCAGGTAGGGTGGAGAGGTTATCACCGCCCCCACGCTTTCATCCTCCAGCCTCATCTTCCTGGCGTCGCAGTGCTCTACCGTGGTGTTCGACGGTTTCGTCCTGAAGTGCTCGAGGTCGCGACACATTCGCATGAGCTGTCTTTCCAGGGCCTTTCGGAGCGGTGGGACAGGACGTCTGGCCACCTTGATCGCGGCTCCATCTTTGCGAGCCCAGCTGCATTGCATCGACGCGGAGACCAATCCCAGCAGCATGAACTCTCGAATCGCTTCGTCCTCGACTTCCATGATCTTGTCCCTGAAATGAGCGATATCCTCGAGCACGGACGTCGGGAATACGCGGCTCACAAAACCGGGAGCTTCCACTTCCACACGTTCGAACTTCGACCTCACGACCCGGTGCACAGCCGACCTCAATTTGTCCACATTGTAGTCCCTGAGCTTCACGCGTGACACAAAGAGCAGCATTGGATGCACATCGAAGCCCACGCAGTCCAGACCGAACTCCTTGCAGGCAAGTGGTGTCGTCCCCGCTCCACAAAAAGGATCCAGAACCATATTCTCCTTCTCCAGCCCCCATGTCTCCACCAGCAGCCCGACAAGATCCCGTGAGAAAGACTCTTTCATCTGAAACCAGTTGTAGACGGGACGCTTCCTGTCCAGGATCGGCGTGACCATCCTTCCAAGTTGAAGCTTCTCGGAAATTTTCAAACTCATCCCAGCGCTTTCAGAAACTTCGACTCGGCATCCGTGAGTTCAAGCTCTTCCGTTATTCGTTCGGCCGCCTTTTTGTCGTGCTTTAGGATCACTCCTAGGTAGGGCATGACATCCCTGCGCACGACCTGGAGGGAGGCATGACAGCGTGACGCTATTTTCCTGGCAACTGAGTCCCGCATCGCTCGGTCCGCTCTGGTCCTGGCAAAGTGTCTGATGTGGCTCGGCGACACGAACTTGGCGTGCCTGAGATTTTTTCCTCTCGACAGGGCAACGCCCGCGCTCATCAGGTCGCCCGCATATCCCCACAGCCCATACAACTGTCCTCTTCTCGCCCGGCCCAAGAAGACGTCGGCTCGGGAGATCGCGTCGTATACATCAGCCCGACTTTTTGGGTCTGCAACGATCTTCGGCACGTTTTCGTCGATCCAGGCCAGCGCGTCTTCCGGGGGCATGTCCAGCGACCAGAGCGCCGCCCTCACCTCCTTCGCGCTTTCGGATGAGAGCACCTTGTTCAGGAAATCGTACACGCTGAGTTCACGATCCCGGCGGTAGAGGGCCAGGTCGGAGGGTCCGAGCCGTTTTTTCCCGGTGGCGGTCGTCTGGAGGTCCGTGATGGCGCAACGCATATCTCCGCTCGCCGTCTCAGCGATGATGTTCAGGACGCGTGGATCAGCGGAGATGCCTTCGGCCCTGCATATCCTGGTAAGCTCCCTGACGATGGCCTCTGTGGATAGACGTCCGAAGTTTATCCATGCGCACGCCATCCGGATGTCCCACGGGATGGCGAATTGGTCGTTCGCTATGAGCACGAGTGGGTTCTGGGTCTCCTCCAGGAGCTCCTTGAGTGCCCTGTATCCGCCCCGGTCTGCAGTTCCGTGGATGTTGTCGGCCTCGTCCAGTACCACCAGCCTCCTTCCCTTGGTCCCGGAGAACAGCGTCCCGGATCCGGCGGCGGATCCGGCCACGCGTCTTATCTCGGATAGAGTTCGTTTGTCGCTGGCGTTCATCTCGATCAGGTCCCAGCCCATGTCATTGGCCAGGGCAGCCACCGCCGCACTTTTTCCAGTTCCGGACGGTCCGTAGACCAAGGCGGCACGTTTTTTTGGTCTTCCTTTTTTCCATTCCTCAGCCCACCTCAGGAGCTCGTGGACCGCTTTCTGCTGTCCGATGAGGTCTCTGAGCCTGCGGGGCCTGTACTTGTCCACCCAAGGTTCAGACATCAAAACACTAAACGAAATTCTCCCGCCCACGATTTAAGTCTGCTGCGGTGAAAATTGTTCCGGTAACTCACTTAAGGAAAAAGCCCCAAATACGTTTCGAGTGATTTCTTGAAGATCGCCGTCATCGCCGATCCGCATCTCGGGACGAAGTGGGGGACCCCCCGGGAGCAAGACTCTTTCGAGCAGTTCAGGGAGGCGATTGAGAAATCGCTCGACCTCGGCGTTGGCCTCATAATCTTGCTCGGGGATATCTTCGACACGCGAATCCCAAGACAGGAGGTGTGGGCCCGGGCACTGCGCATCCTTTCGATACCTCTCGCCCGGGGAAGGAACGAGGTGAAACTCGTCGACACGATCGGGAAGGACCGGAACGAGATATCACCGCTTGCGCTCCGTGGCACTCCGGTCGTCGCCATCCACGGAAATCACGAACGCCGGACCCGCGGCCTGACAAATCCGGTCGAGGCGCTCGAGGCGGCCGGTTTGCTCATTCATCTCCATCAGAACGCGTTGGTCTTCGACACATCCCGCGGCAAAATCGCGGTGCACGGGATGAGCAACGTTCCAGAGCAGCACGCTGAGAAGGCGCTTGCGACGTGGAACCCGAGACCGGTCGATGGCGCGTTCAACATTTTCGCCCTGCATCAGTCCGTGGGCAAATTTGTTTACTCCAGCGAGGAGCACCCGACCCTGGACGTCGACGACCTCCCTCCGGGCTTCGACATCTATCTGTGTGGTCACATCCACTACAGGAACGAGTCAACGGCTCACGGCAGACCACTCCTGTTTCCCGGGGGGACCGAGCGCACCCAGCTGCTCCAGGTCGAGGCGGAGACCCCCAAAGGATTTTACGTGATCGAGGTAGGCGATGGGCTCAAATACGACTTCGTGGAGCTTCTCTCTCCCCGGGATTTCTACTACGCCGAGATGAGGTTCGATGGGGTGAGCATTCCTGAACTTAACAGGGCAGTGAGGGCCAAAGTGGAGGAACTTTTGGAAAAACCGAGGAAAAATCCCGATAAGCTCCCGCTCGTGAGGGTGAGGCTCGTGGGGACGCTGGCCAGGGAAGCATCGCGCAGCGAGTTCGACGAGCGAGCGATCACCCAGGAGTTTGAGGACAGGGCATTGGTCGTGGTGAGCAAGGGGGATCTGGTTGCGCCGGGTTTGGAGGAGAAGGTTCAGCTCCTGCGCGAGCTCAAGGAGCGCCGGATGTCAGTCGACGAGACCGCCATGACCCTGTTGGAGGAAAACCTGCGCGAGGCTGGTTACACTCAAATATTTGATGTGCGCGCGCTTTACGGCCTGCTGGCAGAAGGACGTGAGGAAGACGCGTTGCGGAACGTATTCGAGGTCGTGGAAAACCTCGTGAACGCAGAATTGAGGGGGAAATCGAATGATCACGCGCGTTAAGCTGAAGAACTGGAAGTCTCATCGGGACACGGACATTCGATTTGGTGACGGTACGAATGTTTTGGTGGGAACAATGGGCTCTGGAAAGTCTTCGATACTGGAGAGCATCACCTACGCTTTGTTTGGCACCTTACCTGGTATACAGTCCCGTCGCATCAAGCTTGAAGATCTGATCACAGGCAGACCCAAACCACTCGACCGGGCGGAGGTGGAGGTCAGCTTCGTCGCGCCGGATGGCAACGAGTACACGGTCAAGCGCGTCATCGAGCGTGGGAGGGGGACGACACTCTCAGAACTCAGAAGGGCGTCAGGCGAGGTGATCGAGGGTCCAAGTGCCGGCCAGGTGAGTGAATTCATAAGAAGACTGCTTAAGCTCGACTACGATTTGTTTGAGCGAGCCATCTATTCCGAACAGAATCGTCTCGACTACTTCCTGACGTTGCCCCGTGGAAAGCGGATGGAAGGCATCGACGAACTTCTCGGCATAAACAAGCTTGAAAAGGCGCGCAGGAGTATCGGCACGCTCGCCAACCGCGTTAAAGCTCGCGCGGAGGAGCGGGAGAGCACGGTGAGACAGCTCCGGCAGGACCCATCCATAGCCCAGCTGGCAAATTACAGACAAGAGTTGAGGTATCTCGAATCGGCTCATCGGGAAATTTCGGAGAGGCTTCGACAACTCCAGCCTGAGCTTGAGTCGACCCGTGCTCAAGTTCAAGAGTTCCGCAAGACGGAGCAGAAACTCGTACAGCTAAAACAGGTCTACCATGGGCTGAGCGGAGGCATAAAAGAACTGAGGCACCAACTCGATGAGATCAGGAAAAGACTGGGCCCGGCCGCCTCTCTTGAACCGGAGGAACTCCGAAAGCGGGTGGCGGAGGCAGAACGGATGTATGGTGAAAAAACTTCTGAATGGAATCATCTGAACTCTGCCCTCACCGGGGCGATGTCGAGGCTGCAGGGGCTGAAGACGCAGAAGACGATGCTGCAGGGTGAACTGAACAAAATAGCGGCCGAGCTTGAGCGGAAACGGAAGCTCGGGGAGGAGCTGGAACGGTTGAAACTGAAGGATTTGGGCGACGCGATAGAGAGAGCGCAGGTCGAACTCCGTGAGGTGGGGGACCAGCTTGCGACTTCCCGGGCCAAAATTCAGGAGCTGAAGCAGTCGATGGAGGAGCTGGCCGAAGCGGGTCCGACATGCCCCGTGTGCGAGAGTCCCCTGAGCGAGGCGAAAAAACAGGAACTCCTACGACAACGCCGGGAGCAGCTTGAAACCCTCACTAAACAGGTGAACGAGCTGGAGCCGCGTCTGAGACAACTCAACGATGGTCTTCGTCAGAGGATGGAGCTCCAGCGGAAGGGCATGCTTCTCGAGAAGGAGATCGAGAGCATACCCAGGCTCGAAGGGGAGCGCTCGGAAATTTTCAAACGATTGGACGAGGTGGAGGCGGAAATCGCAAAGGCGCTGAATGAGAGCGAGAAACTGAAGGCGGAAGCCGAGAATGCCCGTGGAGAGGTAGATAAATTTTACGAGGAATTATCCAGTCTGAGACAGCTTTTCCAGTTACGAATGGATCTTGAGGCAAAGGAGACCGAGCACAAACAGAAGCTCGCGGAAAGTGAACGCGTGCACCGGGCACTGGAGGAGCTGAGACGCGCCTACGACGAGAAAAAAGCGGAGGATGCGCAAGGCCGTTTGGAAGCGCTCATCGGCACGTACGAACGTCTGAACGCGGAATTGTCCGGCAAGGGGCAGCTCATATCCGAAAAGAGAAAACTCGTGGATGAGATACTGGAAAAGATCAAGCTCATTTCGCGATACGAAGCGGAGGCCAGGCACCTGCACGAGGCCGCTCAGGCACTTGCCACCATTCAGACAGCTTTTGCCCGGACACAGGTATCCATGCGCAAGATGTTCGTGGACGGTGTCAATGAGGTGATGAACGACCTGTGGGACAGTATTTATCCTTATGGGGATTTCGTCGGGATTCAGCTATCGGTGGAGGGCAATGAGCGGAGCGGGGACTATGTGCTGAAACTGCGCGACCGTGCGGGCAACTGGGTCCCGGTCGAGGGCGTGGTGAGCGGAGGGGAGCGAACCGATGCCTGCCTCGCGCTTCGGATCGCATTCTCGATAGTGCTCGCCCCCAATTTGAAGTGGATAGTGTTCGATGAACCCACCCACAACCTCGATTCCACCGGTATCCATGAGCTGGCGAAAGTGTTGAGAGATCGTCTTCCAGAGATCGTGCAGCAGATCCTCCTCATTACCCACGAGGAGCGGCTGGAGAGCGCGGTGAGTGGATATCTGTACCGTTTTTCCCGTGATAAGGACACGGACCAGCCCACCAGGGTGGAGCAGGTCACGGCGCCGGAAGTTTTTGAATAGCCAGATGTCGGGAACCACATGCGGATAATTGGTGTGAGGGGAAGACCGAAGCGAGTTGGAAAGGGGATTTATCGAGAAGTGTTCAGAGTGAGAGATATGGTCCTCAAGGTCCAGAGCGAGCCGCGGGGGGACATACCAAAACTTCGCAGGCGAGCGATTGAGGTGGATTCGCACAATCGGGAGATAAGAAAAAATCTGGATTTTCTCCCCAGGTATTACGGCACGGCGTTGATGGAGGTCGAACGGAAAGGGAGAACCTCACCGGCAATCGTGAGTTTTCACGAGTACGTGGGGCCGCTCCCGGGGTATTCGGTCGGAACCCTGAGGTCCATTTTCTCCCTGGTCGCGAAGGCCAGCAGGCTGGGATACGTGCTTGATATAAAACCATCCAATTTTGGGGTCAAAGGCGGGCGCGTGTTTTACCTGGACGAGTACGGGATCGGAAAGGGTCCCCTTCCGCCGGATGTGCTGGAGGATCTAAGCGAGTTTGCGCGCTCAGCCCTGAAGGGGATCAGAGTGAAAAAGCCCGGTAAAAAACTGCGAAACTTATTTAAAAGCCCCCTGTAATGATATTTGGAGCGTGAGAGGATGGGTGCCACGAGGCCGCTGGGTGCGCTGCTCTGTATAGGGACCGTTTTGGTTGCCGTGCTTCACATCTGGTTCGGCTACATCTCAGAACCCAACAAGTGGGCGCTTGGAGCGCTGTCGTTCGCTCTTCCGGTGACGGTGGGGGTGCTAGCGGTTTGCGTGTTGGGTTTCTGGCTGGGCTGGATAATGGCCACGACCAAAGAGGTTCCTCCTCCGGCCCCCAAGCCTGAGGAAAAGTCCGAAAAATAAGTTCTTGAAGAACCTCGTAGATTTTAAGAGGCAGTATCTTCAACCTTATTGGGTGGCCATTTGAACTACCGGCGATGGTTGATCGTCTGCTACGTGCTGCTGTCGATGGCCTTTTCGGTATCTTTGCTGTTGATACCCGGACAGAAATACGATACGCTCACGACCTCGGACAGCGGATGGGAATATGACGTTGCGGTCGAAACCGACGCGCTGAACGCACTTGCGGAAAATAACACCCTTTCCCACGCTCCGTACGGTATCTCCATAGATCCCTCATCGGAGCTTCAGCCCCTCATCGCCGTTCTCATGTATCGCGGTGCCAGTGCCCTGAACCCGAGCATCACCCTGATGGACATCGTCAGGTACTACGCTCCCCTGGTCTTCGCGCTTTCCCTCATTCCGATCTTTCTGATAGGCAGAGAACTCGGGGGAGATCTGGCTGGGTGCGCATCCGTGTTCTTTGCCGTGACCATGGTCTCCCCGATTTACTGGCACAAGGTTGGGGCGTTCGACCGAGAGCCCATACAGCTCATTCTGGGGGCCTGGGCGATGTTTCTCACCATAAAACTCTTCAAAGCCCCACGTCATTCGATTCCAAAATTTGCACTTCTGGCCGGAATGGTGTACGGGTTATTTGGTCTCGCTTGGGCCGGATGGCACTACGTCATAGCGATCGCGGTACTTGGCGTGTTTATCGTCCTGCTGTTCGGTTTTTTGGAGAGATTCGCGCGGAAAATAGATGTCTTTGGAAATCTCCTCGGGGCCATCCGTGAGCATCTTGATCTACTGATCGGAGGGGTGATGATGATGCTTGTGATAACTCTTGTGCTTGGGGTGCTGGGAGGTAAAAGTCCAGAGTTCTGGGTGAGTGTGTTCGGGACGTATACGAGTTATCTCGGTATCGGGGGGGGAGGGGGAGGAGTTTCACTTTCGAGGTATGCCACCGAGATGCAGAGCCCAGGTTCCTTGAGCGAGATCTGGACCAAGTTTTACGGCGCGGACATACTGACCACGTTCGTGCTCTTGAT